>JAICUS010000094.1 GCA_025935735.1 Solirubrobacteraceae bacterium
CGTCAAGGTCACCCGCGAGGAGAACACGTATCCGATGATCGCCCCGGGCGCGGCGGCGCGGGAGATGGTGGGCTGATGGGCGAGCCGGCCACCAAGGAGATCCTGTCGCTCGAGGAGCTCGAGGCGTCCGCGGGCGTCCGCACGGGGCGCAAGCACATCCTCTCGATCCTCGTGGAGAACAAGCCGGGCGTGCTCACCCGCATCGCCGGCCTGTTCGCCCGCCGCGGCTTCAACATCGACACGCTCGCGGTCGGTCCGACGGACGACCCGACGCTCTCGCGCATCACGCTCACGCTCGACGGCGCGATGCACCCCATCGACCAGGTGACCAAGCAGCTCCACAAGCTGGTCAACGTGATCAAGATCCGCGACCTCGAGCCGGCCGACACGGTCGCGCGCGAGCTCGCGCTGTTCAAGGTCTCGGCCGACGGCGCCAATCGCGCCGAGGTGATGCAGATGGTGGAGATCTTCCGCGGCAAGATCATCGACGTCTCCAAGCGCTCGGTCATCATCGAGGTCACCGGCTCCTGGGAGAAGATCGAGGCGTTCGAGCGGATGGTCCGCCCGTTCGGGCTGATCGAGATGGCCCGCACGGGCGAGATCGCCATCTCTCGCGGGCGCGGCGAGACCTAGCGCGCCGGCGGCGCGTCCGGGAAGCCGAACGCCACGACCAGCGCCGGGTCGTGGAACTCGACGACCCGGGAGACGCCGGCGGCGGTCGCCGCCAGCACGACGATGCCGTGGGCGCGGTCCCGGTGGTACACGGCGGCGGCGGGCTGGCCGTTGGCCGCCGTGGCGACCATCCGCCAGTCACCGGGCGCGCCCAGCACGTAGGCGGCGAGCATGTGCAGGCAGTTCGCCCGGCCGGCCTGCCATTCGCGGAACGGCGTCGCCTCCAGCGTGGCGTCCGTGCGCAGGACGTGCTGCAGCAGCCGGGCGTCGGAGCGCTCGAAGGCCGCGATGTAGGCCTCCAGCAGCGCGCGCGCCCGCTCGTCGGCGGGCTCGAGCAGCGCCTCGGGCTCGGGCTCCAGCTCCTCCAGGCGGGCGCGGGCGCGCTGGAGGCCGCTCTTGACCGCCGCGGTCGTGGTGCCGAGGATCTCCGCCGTCTCGGCCGCGGAGAACGCCAGGACGTCGCGCAGCATGAGGATCGCGCGCTGGCGGGCGGGCAGGTGCTGCAGGCTGGCGATGAGCGCCAGCCGCAGCGACTCGCGCGCGACCGCGGCCGCGGCGGGATCGTCGGCGGCGGGGGCGATCCAGCGGTCCGGGAGCGGCTCCAGCCACGCCACCTCGCCGGGCGCGACCTGGGTCGGCGGGCGGTCGGGGTCCTCGCAGGGGCCGGTCAGCCCCGACGGCAGGAGCCGGATGCGCCGCGGCTCCAACGCGGTCAGGCAGACGTTGGTGGCGATCTTGTAGAGCCAGGAGCGGACCGACGCCCGGCCCTCGAAGCCGGCGTAGGCGCGCCAGGCGCGCAGGTAGGTCTCCTGCACGAGGTCCTCGGCGTCCCGCGCCGAGCCGGCCATGCGGTAGCAGTGCGCGAGCAGCTCGCGCCGGTAGCGCTCGGTCTCGGCGGCGAACCGGTCCTGGCTCGTCGCCGTCATGCCGCGAGTCTAGGCAGCAGCGCCAGCTTGCCGATCGTGGTGCGGGCCAGCAGCTGCGCGAGCGCCTCCGGGCCGTCGGCCAGGGCGTAGGCGGTGGGGCGCTCCGGGGTGAGGACGCCGGCGGCGATCAGCGCGGACAGCTCGGCCATGAGCTCGCCGAACAGCTGCGGCGCCGCCTGGATCAGCGCGCCGATGTTGAGGCCGATGACCTGGACCCGGTGGCGGTACACCAGCTCCCAGTTGGTGAGCGCCGCCTCGCCGCCGGCCACGCCGAAGACGACGACCCGCCCGGTGACGGGCCTGGCCGCGGCCAGGGCGGCCGTGAAGGCCGCGCCGCCGGCGGACTCCAGCACCAGGTCGGCGCCCTCGCCCCCGGTCAGCTCCAGCACCGCGGCGGCGACGTCCGCGCCGCGCGAGTCCAGCACATGGTCGGCGCCGAGCGCGCGGACCGTCCCGTGCTTGCCCGGCGAGGCCGTGGCGATCACCGTCGCGCCGTAGTGCTTGGCCATCCGCACCGCGGCCTGGCCGGTCGCGCCCGCCGCGGCGGCGATCAGGACGGTCTCCCCGGCGGCGAGCCGTCCCAGCCGCAGCGCGGCCAGCGCGGTCGGCCGGTTCACGACCAGGCCCAGCGCCTGCTCGGCGCTCCAGCCCGCCGGCACGGGCACCGCCGCGGCCGCCGGCAGCACCATGTACTCGGCGAACGCCCCGTATCCGACGCCGGCCACGAGCGTCCCCGGCCCCGGGCCGGTCACCGCCTCGCCCGTCGCCACCACCTCGCCGGCGGCCTCGAAGCCCGCGAGATACGGCGGCTGCGGGCCGCCCAGGAACGTGCCGTACGCCTGCGAGATGTCGGCGAAGTTGACGCCGGCGGCGGCGACCCGGATCAGGATCTCGCCCGGGCCGGGGGACGGCACCGGCGCGTCGGCGATCAGGCGGATGTCCCGCGGGCCCTCCAGCGACGTCTGCTGCAGCGCGCGCATGGTGGCGGGAACGCTCATCGGCTCTCCTCTCTCGGCGTGGCTCATCGCGCAGGTAGACCGCGGCCGGGCCGGAAAGGAATCGCTGCCTCTCATACTGTGCTCGTGCGGATCGCAGAGCAACCCGCCCTGCTCGCCGGGCTGCGGGCGCGGGCCGAGCAGGCGGTGCGGGCCGCGCGGCGCGCCGGCGCGCCGGTCCTGCTCGCCCACACCACCCGGCTGGGGCCGGACGTCGACCCGAGCGCCGTGGTGTTCGCCTCCCGGCGACCGGGCGAGGACTGGTTCTGCTTCGAGCAGCCCGACCGCGACGGCGCGGCGCTGGCCGCGCTCGGCGCCGTCGCGCGGCTGGGCGCCTCCGGGCCCGACCGCTTCCGGCGCGTGGCCGAGGCCTGGCGGGCCCTGACCGCCGGCGCCGTGGCCGACCCGCCGGACGGCCCGCCGGGCGCGGGGCCGGTGGCGGTCGGCGGCTTCGCGTTCGCCCCCGGCGGCGGCCGCGCGCCGCACTGGGCCGGCTTCGCCGCCGCCGATCTGGTCGTCCCCGAGGTCGCGCTGGCCCGCTTGGCCACCGATGTCAGGCTCACCGTGGCCGCGCTGGCCGCGCCCGACGACGTGCCCGAGGAGCTGGCCGAGCGCCTGCACGCCCGGGCCGCGGGGCTGCGCGACGCGCCGCTGCCGCTGCTCGACCCGGCGCCGGCCGGGCGCTTCCGGATCGACTCCGTGGCGCCGCCCGAGCACTACGAGGAGGCCGTCGCGCGGGCGGTCGAGCGCATCCGCGCCGGCGCGTTCCAGAAGATCGTGCTGGCCCGCGAGGTGACCGTACAGGCGCCCGCGCCGCACGACGCGGCCGCGGTGTTCGGCGTGCTGCGGGCCGGCTTCGAGTCCTGCTACGTGTTCTGCGCCGGCCGCGGCGACGCCGCCTTCGTGGCCGCCTCGCCCGAGCTGCTGATCCGCCGTGACGGGCTGCGCGCCCAGACCGTGGCGCTGGCCGGGTCCACCCGCCGCTCGGCCGACCCGGCGGTGGACGACCACCTGGGCGAGCAGCTGCTGCGCTCCGAGAAGGACCGCCACGAGCAGGAGATCGTCGCCCGCCGGATCGCCCGCGCGCTGCGCCCGCACAGCGTCTGGGTCGCCGCCCCCGACGAGCCCGCGCTGATCAAGGTGGCGAACATCCAGCACCTGGGCACGCCGATCCGCGCGCAGCTCACCCAGCCGCTGAGCGCGGTCGAGCTGGCCGGCCTGCTGCACCCGACGCCCGCCGTCGGCGGCGAGCCGCACGCCGCCGCCGCGCCGGTCATCCCGGCCCTTGAGGGCCTGGACCGCGGCTGGTACGCCGGGGCCGTCGGCTGGACCGACGCCAACGACGACGGCGAGTTCTGCGTGGCCCTGCGCTGCGCGCTGCTGCGCGGCGCCGAGGCCCGGCTGTACGCGGGCGTGGGCGTGGTCCGCGACTCCGACCCCGCGGCCGAGCTGGCCGAGACCGAGATCAAGCTCGGCGCGCTGCTCCCCGTACTGGCCGGTTAGCGCCGGAACCAGCGCCGCCAGCCGCGTGCCGCGGACCGGCGTGGCTCCGGCAGCGCGCTCGCCTCATGCGCCGTGATCGTGAGCGTCACGCGGCGCTCCGCGATTCGCGCGACCTCCGGGGCGTCGACGAACCGCCGCCCCTCGTTCGTCTGGATGACGATGCCGTCGAAGATGTGCTCGCGCGCGTTGTCGAGCACGCGGTGGACCGTGCCGACCTCGATCCCTTCGGACGAGACCACCGGCACGCCGCGGGGCAGCGCCTGATAGCCGATCTGATGGCCTTCCTCATCCATGGACGGCGTCCCACACCCGGCGGTGCAACGCGACGTTCTCCTCGCGGTCGGTGCTCACGCAGACGATTGTCGTGCGCTCGGCGGACAGCGCGCGCCGCAGCGCCTCGCGGAAGCCCTCCACGTCGGCCGCGCGCTCCCAGCCGCACCCGTACAGCGCGGCGGCGTGGGCGAAGTCGAGCCCGTGCGGCGTGGCCACGTGGTCGACGAACTCGCGGCCCTCGCCGGAAACCGGCAGGAAGTGGAAGATGCCGCCGCCGTCGTTGTCGAGCAGCACGATCGTCAGCTTGGTGCGCGTGCGCCGCGCGGCCAGCAGGCCGCCGACGTCGTGGGCGAGCGCGACGTCGCCGATCAGCAGCACGGTCGGGCCGGGGGAGGCGGCGGCGACGCCGAGCGCCGTCGACACCGTGCCGTCGATCCCGTTGGCGCCGCGGTTGGAGAGCACCCGGAACGGGTCCGGCCGGGCGGGGAAGAACGTCTCCACGTCGCGCACGGGCATCGAGGAGGCGACCACCAGCGTCGCGTCCGCCGGCAGCCCGGCGCCCAGCTCCGCCGCCACCCGCGGCTCGTTGAGCCCGGCGGCGCCGACCACCTCGGCGATCGCCGCCGCCGCCGCCCGGTCGGCGCGCCGCCACTCGTCGAGCCAGCCGCCCTCGCGGTGCACGTCCAGCGCCTCGAACACCGCCCGCGGGTCGGCGGCGACGACCGTGCCGACCGCGCCCGCCGGGTCCTGCCATGCGGCCTCGGGGTCGAACGACACCTGCAGGGCGTCCAGGCCGGCCAGCCAGGTGCGCAGCGGCTTGGAGGTCGGCAGGTCGCCCACCCGCAGCACGAGCTCGGGCGCGTGCTTCGCCGCCCACCCGGGGTCGCGCAGCAGCGCGTCGTAGTGCGCGATGGCGCCCGCGCCGCGCCGGGCCCCCGACAGCGGCTCGGCCAGCAGCGGCAGCGCCGCCCGCTCGCAGAACGCGGCCACCGACGCGCCGAGGGCCGGGTCGCGCTCCGCCCGCCCCGCCACCACCAGCGCCCGCGGCCGGGCGCGCAGCTCGCCCGCCAGGCCGTCGAGCAGCGCCTCGCCGGCCTCCACCCGGGTCCGCGGCCGGGTCACCCACGGCCGCCCGCCCTCGCGCCCGGACGCGATGTCGGGCACGCCTCCGGGATCGGGGACCAGCGGCTCGCGGAAGGCGAAGTTCAGGTGCACCGGCCCGGGGCGGCCGTCCACCGCGGTCCAGAACGCCCGGCAGGCCAGCTGGCGCAGCCACCGCACCCGGGCGGGCGAGGCCGGGTGGTCGTCGACCTCGAGAAACCACTTGGCCGCGGTCCCGTAGAGCTTGACCTGGTCGATCGTCTGCCCGGCGCCCACGTCGCGCAGCTCGGGCGGGCGGTCCGCGGTCAGCACGAGCAGCGGCACCCGGGCCTCGTGCGCCTCGATCACCGCCGGCGCGTAGTTCGCCGCTGCGGTGCCGGACGTGCACGCCAGCACCGGCGGCACGCCGCTCGCCTTGGCCAGCCCGAGCGCGAAGAACGCCGCGCAGCGCTCGTCCAGGTGCGACGTCGCCCGCACCCGCGCCTCCCGCGCCAGCGTCAGCACCAGCGGCGTCGAGCGCGAGCCCGGCGACGTGCACGCCTCGCGCAGGCCGCAGCGCACGAGCTCGTCGACGAACGCGCGCAGGCCGATGAAGGTGTCGGTTCCGGGCATGATGCGAACCCATGGCACCCGCGCTCGTCCTCTTGCACGGCTTCACGCAGACCCGCCAGAGCTGGCGGCGGACGGTGCTGGCGCTGGGCGCGGGACGCTATCGCGCCCTGGTCCCGGACCTCCCGGGCCACGGCCAGGCGGTCGACCGCACGGCGAGCTTCGACGCCGTCACCGCCTACATCCGGGCCCTGGCGCCGGACCGCTTCACGCTGGCCGGCTACAGCATGGGCGGGCGGATCGCGCTCCACGCGGCGCTCCAGCTGCAGCCGCGGCTCGAGCGGCTGGTGCTCGTCGGCGCCAGCCCGGGGATCGAGGACCCGCAGGAGCGCGCGGCTCGCAAACAGGCCGACGACGCGCTGGCCGAGCGCATCGAGGCGATCGGCGTCGAGGCGTTCGCGCACGAATGGGGCGCGCAGCCGCTGTTCGCCGGCCAGCCCGAGCGGGTGGCCGCCGCCGCGCACGCCGACCGCCTGCGCAACCGCGCCGCCGGCCTGGCCGCCGCGCTGCGCGGCCTGGGCACGGGCGTGATGGAGCCGCTGTGGGAGCGGCTGGGCGAGCTGACGCTGCCGGTGACGCTCGTCGCCGGCGAGCGCGACGCGAAGTTCCGCGAGATCGCCGAGCGAATGGCCGAGCGCCTACCGGCGGCCCGGCTGGTGGTGATCCCCGGCGCCGGCCACGCCGCCCACTTGGAGCAGCCCGAGGCGGTCGCCTACCAGTTCGGGTCGCCCTCCTCGTCGGCCTCCGCGTAGTCGTCGAAGTCGAAGTTGTCGTCGAGGTCGTCGAACCCGTCGCGCAGGATCGGGTCCGTGCCGTGGTCGTCGCCGTGCTCGGCGTGCTCGATGAGGTCGGCCTCGGCGAGCTCGAACCCCTCTGCCTCGCCCTCGCCGGCCTCGATCAGGGGAGCGAGCGCGGGATCGACCGGGTCGTCCGGCGTCTCAGGCCAATCGCGTGCCATGAGGCGCACTGTAAATCACGTGGCAAACGGACTCAGGAAGCCGTCGCGCGGGACCGGTCCGCCGGCGCTCGCCGCCAACCCGCAGGCCCGCTGGACCTTCAGCGCGGCGGCGGCGTGGACGGCGGCGGCGATGCCGCACGGGCCGTCGTAGGTGGAGGCGAGATAGACGTCCGAGCCGGCCGCCCGCGCCGCGCGCGCGTCGGCCAGTACGCCGGTGATCCCGCCGCGCGAGATCTTCAGGCAGACGGCGTCCGCGGCGCCGGAGCCGGGCGCGTGCGTCTCGTCCATGGCGATCGGGACGGAGGACTCCGCGCGCACGGCCAGCAGCGCCGCGACGCCGTGGACCGGCTCCTCGCACAGCTCGAGCCCCACCGGCGCGAGCGCGCGCAGGTTGGCCAGCGCCTCCTCCGGCGTCCGCCAGGCGCCGTTGGCGTCGGCCCGCAGCGCGACGTCGCGGCCCGCCACGGCGCGGACCGCGGCCAGCCGGCCCGCGTCATCGCCGATCCCCACCTTCACCTTCAGCGTGCGATAGCCGTCGCGCACGGCGGCGGCGGCCTCCGCGGCGGCGGTCGCGCGGTCCTCGGCGCCGATCGTGGCGTTCACCGGGACCGCTTCGAGCGCGTCCGGGGCGATCAGGCGGGCGATCGGCGTGCCCGTCCGGCGCGCCTCGCGGTCCCACAGCGCCAGGTCGATCGCCGCCAGCGCCTGCGGCAGGTCGCGCTCGGCCCGGCAGGCCCGCAGAGGATCGTCCGGGTCGTCCTCCAGCACCCGGGCGTAGGCGTCCAGCGCCGCTCGCACGGCGGCGATGGACACCCCGTCGTAGGGCTCCAGCGGGGCGGCCTCGCCCTCGCCGTAGCCGCCGTCGGCATCCGAGAGCCGCACCTCCAGCAGCTCGCGGACGCGCAGCTCGCCCCAGGCGGTCCGCAGCGGCGCGCGCAGCTGGTGGCGCACCGGGCGGACCTCCAGCCTCATGACAGCAGCAGGCCCGCGGAGAGCAGCACGCAGAACACGAGCTGCAGCATGCCGGTCCTGGCCAGCGCGCCATTGAGCGAGGGCCCGTCGACGCGGTTGCGCACGATCCGCACGACCGGGGCGGCCAGCGGCAGCGCCAGCCAGCTCACCAGCAGCCAGGGGGAGAGGCCCGTCCCGCCGAGCACCCAGGCCAGCGGCGCGGTGGCGAACGCCAGGTAGATCATCACGGCATAGAGGATCCGCGCCCGGGGCCGGCCGAGCCGCACCGCGAGCGTCCGCTTGCCCGCGCGTCGGTCGGTCTCCAGGTCGCGCACGTTGTTGACCATCAGCAGCGACGCGGCCAGCAGGCCGACCGGGACGGCGAGCGCGAACGCCTCCCAGGGGAGGTGCTCGCGCTGGCAGAAGTAGGTCCCGGTGACGGCCACCAAGCCGAAGAACAGGAAGACGAACACCTCGCCGAGCCCCTCGTAGCCGTACGGCCGCGGGCCGCCGGTGTAGAGCACGCCGGCGAGGATCGAGGCGACCCCGACCAGCAGCAGCTGCCAGCCGGCCGTGACGATCAGGTAGATGCCGACCAGCACGGCCAGGCCGAAGGCGACGTAGGTGGCGATCAGCACCTGGCGCGGCGGGACGAGGCCGCCGGCGGTCACCCGCACGGGCCCGAGCCGGTCCTCGGTGTCCGCGCCCCGGCGGGCGTCGGAGTAGTCGTTGGACAGGTTCGTGCCGATCTGGATGAACAGCGCGCCGAGCAGGGTGGCGGCGAACGTCAGCGGCTTGAACGTCCCGAGCGTCCCCGCGTAGGCGGTGCCGACGAGCACCGGCGCGGCGGCCGCGGGCAGCGTCCGCGGCCGGGCGGCCATCAGCCAGATGTGCAGCGGGCTCAAGGGCGCTTGGGGAACTGCGCGAAGTCGGGCTTGCGCTTGGCCTTGTAGGCCTCGCGGCCCTCCTTCGCCTCCTCGTTGGCGTAGAAGAGCAGGTTGGCGTCGTGCGCGAGCTGCTGGATGCCGGCGAAGCCGTCCTCCTCGGCGTGGAAGCTCGCCTTCATCATCCGCAGCGCGAACGGCGAGAGCTCGAGCATCCGCCGGCACCAGGCGACGGTCTCGGTCTCCAGCTCGGCGAGCGGGACGACGGTGTTGACCATCCCCATCTCCCGCGCCTCCTCCGCGCCGTACTGGCGGCAGAGGAACCAGATCTCCTTGGCCTTCTTGGGGCCGACGAGGCGGGCGAGCAGGCTGGCGCCGTAGCCGCCGTCGAAGGAGCCGACCTTCGGCCCGACCTGCCCGAAGCGGGCGTTGTCGGCGGCGATCGTGAGGTCGCACACCAGGTGCAGGACGTGGCCGCCGCCGATCGCGTAGCCGGCCACCATGGCCACGATCGGCTTGGGCAGCCGGCGCATCTGCACGTGCAGGTCGGTCACGTGGAAGCGCCCGACCGCGGCGCCGTCGGGCACATAGCCGGTGTCGCCGCGGACGCGCTGGTCGCCGCCCGAGCAGAACGCCTTCGGGCCCTCGCCGGTGAGGACGATGACGCCGACGCTCGGGTCCTCGCGGGCCTGCTCGAGCGCCTGGGAGATCTCGATGATCGTCTCCGGGCGGAACGCGTTGTGGACCTCGGGACGGTCGATGGTGATCTTCGCGATGCCGTCGCCGGACGTCTCGTAGCGGATGTCCTCGTAGGCGCCGGCGGCGGTCCAGTTGACGGGATCGGGCACGAGCGGTGAGCCTAGCGGCCATGGACCTCTCGACTCGCACGCACACCGCCCACGCCGACGCCTGGGAGGCGCAGGGCCGGCTGCGCGCGCCGTGGGGCGGTGCGGCGCTGGCGCTGCGGGGGATCCGCGTGGTGGCGTGCGGCGTGCCGCACCCGCAGTTCAACAGCGCCGACGTCGTCGACGCCGACTGCGACCTGGAGGGCGCGCGGGCGTTCTACGCGGCCCGCGGCCTGGACTGGGGCGTGCGCGTGCCGGCCGGGATGCCGTGGGCGCACGGCCGGCACCTGATGACCCAGGAGCTGATGGCGCTTCCGGCCGCGGACTTCGCTCCCGCGCCGCCGGTGCCGGGCCTGGAGCTCCGTTTCGCCGGGCCGGCCGACCTGGACGTCGTCGTCGCGATCGACGAGGCGGCGTTCGGCGAGACCGCCGGCCCCGCCTGGATCGCGCCGCTGCTCGCCATGGCGCCGGTGGTCGTGGCGCTCGCGCTGCTCGGCGGCGAGCCGGTCGCCACCGCGCACACGCTGCGCACCGACGGGCCCGCCGGGCCGTGCCTGTACCTCGGCGGCGTGGGGGTGGTCCCGGCGGCGCGCCGCCGGGGCATCGCCGCCGCGGCCTCGTCGTGGCTGCTCGCGCAGGGCTTCGCGGCCGGCGCCGAGCTCGCGCACCTGCACTCGGACACGGACGAGTCCGCGCGGGTCTACCGGCGCCTCGGGTTCGCGGACACGCCCGGGCTGGAGATCTTCGTCGACCTGTAGTGGTCCCCCACTAGGCTGAGCGGCCGTGCAGCCCTGGCTCGAGCGCGCGGCCGCCGCGCGCCCCGACGTGCTCGCCGTCGAGACCGCCGACGGCGGGCTGACCTACGCCGAGCTGCTGGCCCGCGCCCGGGCCGGAGCGACCCGATTCGCGGTCGGCGACCGCGTGGCGATCCTGCTCCCGCCGGGGCTCGACTTCGCGGTCGCCCTGCACGCCTGCCTGCTCGCCGGCGCCGCCGCCGTGCCCGTCGACCTGCGCCTCGGCGAGCGCGAGCGCGCCATTCAGCTCGCCGGCGCCGCCGCCGTGGTCGACGCCCCGCTGCCCACCATCGCGACGGCGAGCCACGCGTTCGTCCCCGGCGAGGCGGCGCTCGTCGTGCACACCTCCGGCACCACCGGGTCCCCGCGCCGGGTCAAGCTCACGGTGGCCAACATCCTGGCGAACGCCCTCGGCTGCGCCGTCGCGCTCGGCCACGACCGCCGCGAGCGCTGGCTGTGCCCGCTGCCGCTCAGCCACGTCGGCGGGCTGATGGTCCTGCTGCGCTCGGTCATCGCCGGCACCACGGCCGTGCTCGACCGGGCCGGTCGCGACGACGTCACGATCGCCTCGCTCGTCCCCACCCAGCTCTCCCGGCTGCTCGAGGCCGGCGCGCGTCCCGGTCCCGACCTGCGGGTGATCATGCTCGGCGGCGCGCCCGCCGACCCGACGCTGCTCGTCCGCGCCCGCGACGCGGGCTGGCCGGTCGCGCCGACCTACGGGCTGACCCAGACCTGCTCGGCGGTGACCGTGGCCGAGCCGGGCGACGTGGAGACCTCGGGCGCGCCGCTGCCCGGCGTCGACGTCGCCATCGCGCCCGACGGCGAGATCCTCGTGCACGGGCCGACCGTGGCCGGCGGCGGGACCCTCCGCACCGGCGACCTCGGCCGCCTGGACGCGCACGGCTGGCTGGTCGTCTCCGGCCGCAAGGTCGACACGATCGTCTCCGGCGGCGAGAACGTCATGCCCACCGAGGTCGAGGCCGCGCTGCTCGAGCACCCCGCCGTCGCCGAGGCCGGCGTGTTCGGCCGCCCCGACGCCGAGTGGGGCGAGGCAATCACGGCCGTCGTGGTCCTGCGCGAGCCCGCCGAGGCCGGCGCCCTGCGCGCCCACTGCGCCGAGCGCCTCGCCGGCTTCAAGGTGCCCAAGCGGATCGAGGTCCGCGACGCGCTGCCCCGCAACGCCTCCGGCAAGCTCCTCCGCCGCGACTTAGGGGGTCAGACCCCTTGAGTGCCCCCGACTCAAGGGGTCTGACCCCGTAGGCTCCCGGGGCATGCAGCTCGAGGCGAGAGAACGGTGGCGGCGGGCCGCGGCGGGGTGGGAGGCCCGGGCCGACTGGTTCCACGCGCAGACGCTCCCGGCGGCCGCCTGGCTGATCGAGGCGGTCGACCCGCAGCCGGGGCAGACGATCCTCGACCTGGCCGCGGGGATCGGCGACACGGGCTTCCTGGCGGCCGAGCTGCTGGAGCCCGGCGGCACGCTGATCACCGCGGACTTCTCGCCCGAGATGCTCAGCGCGGCGCAGCGGCGGGCGCAGCGCCACGGCGTGACCAACGTCCGCTTCCGGCAGATGGACGCCAACCTGCCGCTCGACCAGCCGGCCGCCTCGCTGGACGGCGTCCTGTGCCGCTGGGGCTACATGCTGCTCAACGACGGCGAGGACGCGTTGCGGGAGACGCGCCGCATCCTCAAGCCCGGCGCGGCCGTGGCGCTCGCCGCCTGGACCGCGGCCGACGAGAACCTCTGGTCGGCCGCGCCCGGTCGCATCCTGCAGGCGCGGGGAGCGATGGAGCCCGACCCGCCCGGCCCCGGGCAGTTCGCGTGGGCGGAGCCCGGCGAGGTGGCCGAGCACATGGAGAACGCGGGCTTCGTCGAGCCGCGCGTCGATCGCGTGGCCATGCCGTTCCGCTTCGCCGACGTCGACGAGTGGTGGACGCACGTCACGCAGACGTCCGTCCGCGTCGGCCTGGCCGACGAGCAGCTCGACTACGCCGCCCGCAGCGACGTGCTGGCCGAGCTCGAGCGCGCCGCCGAGCCCTTCGAGCAGGCGGACGGGACGCTCGTCATCCCCGCCGCCACGTGGGTGGCGACGGCGACCGCGTAGGCTGACGGGCCATGTTCTACGACGACGACGCAGACCTGGACCTGCTCAGCGGCAAGACCGTGGCGATCCTCGGCTACGGCTCCCAGGGGCACGCGCACGCGCGCAACCTCTCCGACTCCGGCGTCGACGTCGTCGTAGGCCTGCGCGAGGGGTCGAAGTCGGTCGACCACGCGAAGGCCGCGGGCCTGCGCGTCGAGAGCGTCGCCGACGCCGCCAGCCACGGCGACATCGTCTGCGTCCTGCTGCCCGACGAGCGCCACCACGACGTCTGGGAGGCCGACGTCCGCGACGGGATCGCGCCCGGCAACCTGCTGATGTTCGGCCACGGCTTCTCCATCCACTACGGCGAGATCGAGCCGCCGCCGGAGGTCGACGTCGCGCTGGTCGCCCCCAAGGGACCGGGCCACCTCGTCCGCCGCCAGTACCTGGAGGGCTCCGGCGTTCCCTGCCTGGTCGCGGTCGACCAGGACGCGTCCGGCAACGCGCTCAACCTCGCGCTGGCCTACGCCAAGGGCATCGGCGGCACCCGCGGCGGCGTGATCGAGACGACGTTCAAGGACGAGACGGAGACCGACCTCTTCGGCGAGCAGGCCGTCCTGTGCGGCGGCGTGTCCGAGCTCGTCCGCGCGGGCTACGAGACGCTCGTGGGCGCCGGCTACGACCCGAAGCTCGCCTACTTCGAGTGCCTGCACGAGCTCAAGCTGATCGTCGACCTGATGTACGAGAAGGGCATCACCGGGATGCGCCACTCGATCTCCAACACGGCCGAGTATGGGGACCTCACGCGCGGCAAGCGGATCATCTCCGACGCCACTCGCCAGGCCATGAAGGACGTGCTCGGCGAGATTCAGGACGGCACGTTCGCACGCGAGTGGATCGCCGAAAACCGCGCCGGGCAGGAGAACTTCCAGCGCATGCGCGCCGAGCAGCAGGGACACAAGATCGAGGTCGAGGGGCGCGAGCTCCGGAAGATGATGGACTGGATCGATACGGAGTTCGAAGAGGGATGACGCCGAACCCATACAACAAGCAGTACCTCATGACCGCCGGGCCGACGCCCGTGCCGCCCGCCGTCTCGCAGGCGATGGCCGCGCCGATGCTCTACCACCGCGCGCCGGCGTTCGTGGAGGTCTACGAGCGCGTGCTGGGCAAGCTTCCCGCGGTCTTCCAGGCCGCCAACGACGTGCTCACGTTCGCGGCCAGCGGCTCGGGCGCGATGGACTCGGCGGCCGCCAACCTGATCCGTCCCGGCACGAAGGTGCTCGTCGGCGCGGCCGGCAAGTTCGGCGAGCGCTGGATCGAGCTGGCGCAGGCCTATGAGGCCCACCTCACGCGCTACGAGCCCGGCTGGGGCGAGCGCCTGGACCCGGCGGAGTACGACCGGCTGCTGACCGAGAACGACGGCATCGAGGTCGTCTTCGCCACGCTGAGCGAGACGTCGACGGGCATCGTCAACGACATCCAGGCGATCGCCGAGGTCGTCAACAAGCACGGCGTGATCCTCGTCGTCGACGCCGTCTCCGGCCTCGGCGCGGCCGAGCTCAAGCAG
>JAICUS010000314.1 GCA_025935735.1 Solirubrobacteraceae bacterium
AGGGGTCGGGCAGCGGCCGGCCGTCGGCCACCAGCTGGTAGTCCTCGCCCGCGCCGACGTCGAGCGTCGCCTCGTAGATGTCGAAGCCGGCGGGCGCGAGCGGGTGGTCGGCGCCGCCCACGCGGACGAGCACCTCCGCCGGTGCCGGCGCCCACACGCGGAACTCCGTGCGGCCGGTGCGCAGCGGCGTCGCGCCAAGCCGGCGCTCGAACGGGAACTCGCTCATCGGCGGCCCACCCTAAATCCAGGGTGACGCCCCGATTGGCGGGGTGGGCGGCCTGAAGTTGGATGCCGCGCATGTCGCTCCGCGCCCCCATCGTGCTGGCCGCCGCCGTGGCCGCCACCGCCCTCGCCGCCGGACCGGCGGCCGCCCAGGTCGTCGACACGACCCCGCCGGACATCACCATCACCGTGCCCAGCGAGGGCCAGGTGCTCGCCTCCGACCAGGGCAACGTCCCGACGGCGTTCTCGTGCCGCGATGACACCGACCCGAACCCCCGGTGCGAGGGCCCCGCGTTCATCGACACCACCCAGGTCGGCGACCAGCTCTTCACCGTCACCGGGACCGACAGCACCGGAAACTCGGCTCCCAAGCTCGTCCACTACCGCGTGGTCGACATGATCCCGCCGCAGATCGCGATCAGCGCGCCGACGGCCGGCCAGCACTTCCCCCTGCACTCCACGCAGGACTCGAACTTCAACTGCACCGACGCCGGCGGATCGCTGATCGACCAATGCGAGGGCACGCAGAACGTCGACACGTCCGAGCTCGGGCCGCACACGTTCGACGTGCTGGCCATCGACGGCGCCGGCAATCGCACGACGATGTCCGTGCCCTACGTCGTCGACCCGGTCCTGACGTTCGACCCCGACCTCGATCACAACACGCTGTCGGTGATGAACGCCGCGGCGCGGGCGCTCAAGAAGCTGGCCCACGCGTCCAGCGCGACGATCTCCGTGGGGAAGCTGCGGCCCGGCAGCCGCGTCGTCGTGCGCGTGACGGGCAAGCGCGGCGTCACCGCGGCCAAGGGCAGCGGCCACGTCGGCGCGGGCGCGGGCGTGCGCTTCAAGCTCCGCGTCAACGGGTCCAAGGGCCGCCGGGCGCTGCATGGGCGCCTGCACGTGCTGGTCGACATCACCGGCACGGACGGCCGGCTGGCCCACCGCAAGCGGCCGGTCACCGTGCACCGCTGAGGTCACGGCAGGCGGGCGATCCGCTCGCACAGCAGCGAGATGAAGCCGTCCGCGTCGACCTCGAGAGCGACGTGGGCGTTGCCCGGGCCGGTGCGGCGGAGGCGGTCGACGATCGTCCGCCCGCGCGCCGGCCCGTAGCCGGTCTCGACCTCTACGGGCAGCAGCTCGGTGCCCAGCAGCTCCGGGCGGATCAGCGACGCGACGGCGAGGGCATCGTGCACAGGCGTCGAGTCGTGCCCATAGACCTGCTCGTGGAAACGCCGGTAGAACGCGTGCAGGTCGGCCACGACGGCGCCAGACCGGCCGGCCGCGCGCAGCCCCTCGGCCGCCTCGGCGCTCAGCAGCGCCTCGTGCGTGACGTCGAGGCCGACCATCGTCAGGTCCAGATCCGACGTGAACACGCGCTGCGCGGCCTCCGGGTCGACCCAGATGTTGAACTCGGCGGCGGGGGTGACGTTGCCGTTGCCGACGGCGCCGCCCATGATCACGAGCCGCTCGATCCGCCCGGCGAGCTCGGGATGGACGGCGAGCAGCAGCGCGACGTTGGTCAGCGGCCCGACCGCGGCGAGCGTGTGCGGGCGCTCGCGCAGCCGGCGGGCCATCAGCTCGACGGCGTGCACGTCCTCCGGGGCGCGTGACGGCGGCGGCAGGTCGGGCCCGTCGAGCCCGCTCTCGCCGTGCACGTCGGCCGCGGTCTCGGCGGGGTGGACGAGCGGGCGGTGCGCGCCCGCGGCGACGGGGACGTCGGATCCGGCGACGTCCAGCACCCGGATCGCGTTGGCGGTGACCTTCTCGATGGTCTGGTTGCCGGCCACGGTGGTGACGGCGGTGAGCTCGAGCTCCGGGCTGGCGACGGCCAGCATCAGCGCCATCGCGTCGTCGTGGCCGGGGTCGCAGTCGATGATCAGCGGCATTCGGCGCATCATCTTGCCGGGCGCGGTGTTCCGACGTTGTCATGCTGCTCGCCGCCGCCCTCGCCACCGCCCTCCTCGCCCAGGCCAACCCGCCCGCCCCGACCGTCACCACGGGGGCGAGCGAGAGCGTCACGACGAGCTCCGCGGTGATCAACGGGACGGTCGATCCGAACGGCTCGGACACCACCTACAGCGTCGAGTACGGCACGTCGGTCAACTACGGCCTGACCGCCGCGGGCTCCGGCACGCTGAGCGGCACCGCTCCGGCGGCGGTCAAAGTGACGCTGACCAAGCTGACCCAGAACACGACCTACCACTACCGCCTCGTGGCCACCAACGCCGCCGGCACGACCGACGGCGCCGACCGCACGCTGCGCACCGCCCGCGCGCCCTCGACGCCGATCGCCAGCACCCGGTCGGCCACGCAGAAGGGACCGCTGAGCGCGGTGGTCAACGCCCTGATCACGCCGCGCGGGCTGCCCACCACCGCCCACTTCGTCTACGGGCCCACCTCCGCCTACGGCTCGCAGACGGCGGACGTCGCCGTCGGCGCCGGGTTCGGCGGCGTGCCGGTCAGCCTGACCTTGACCGGCCTGCAACCGCACACCCGCTACCACTTCCGCGCGATCGCCACCAACGCCCTCGGCACCCGCCGCGGCGGCGACCGCTACTTCACCACCGCCCGGGCGCCGTCGGGCGTGGTCATCACGCCGTCGATCACCCGCGTGCGCTGGGGCACCGGCCTGCAGATCGTCGGCGCGGTGACCGGGCAGGGCTCGATCGACGTGGCCCTGGAGCGCCAGGACGCGCCCTACGACGGCCCGTTCCTGCAGGTCGCGACCACCCGCGCGGCGAGCAACGGCGCGTTCACCTTCTTCGTTCCGCCGCTCGAGCAGACCGCGCGGCTGCGGGTGACGACGCTGACGCCGCCGGTCGTCGTGTCCAGCGCGGCGCGGACGATCTCCGTGGCGCTGAAGGTGGGCATCAAGGCGCGACGGCGGTCGCACCACCGGGTGCGGATCTCCGGCGCGATCTGGCCCGAGGTGCGGCACGGGCGCGTCTCGCTGCAGCGCCGCTCGAGGTCGGGTCGCTGGCACACGGTCCGCCACGTCCGGGCCCACCGCCTGCGCGGCGGGCGCTCGCAGTACCGCCTGACGGTCCGGCGCACGCGCAGCCGCCAGACCTTCCGCGCGCTCGTGGTGGCGCACGACGGCGGCCGTCACGTGCCGGGCGCGAGCCGGACGATCAGGATCGCCCGGAGGAGATAGCGCGGCGGGCGTCCTTGCCCGCGTGGAGGTCCTGGTCGAGCGCGCGCATCAGCGCCTCGCGGTCGGGCCCGTGGTCGGGATGCACGGCCCAGGAGACCGTGATCGACACCTCGCCCTCGCCGGGTGACACGCGCGCCGCGGCGGCGCGCAGGGCGTCGGCGAGGCGCTCGGCGGCGCCCGGGCCGGCGCCGGGGGCGACGACCGCGAACTCGTCGCCGCCGATCCGGGCGACGCAGTCGCCGCTGCGCACCTCGGCGCAGAAGTGGGCGGCGATCTCGCGCAGCACGCGGTCGCCGGTGGTGTGGCCGAAGCGGTCGTTGATCTGCTTGAACGCGTCGACGTCGGCCAGCAGCAGCGCGAAGCGGCCGTCGCGGTCGTCGGCGCGGCGGGCGGCGCCGCGGTCGGCGGCCAGCGCGGCGGTCAGCGCCTCGTCGAACGCGCGCCGGTTCGCCAGCCCGGTCAGCGGGTCCTGGCGGGCCATCGTGCGCTGGTGGCGCTCGGCGTCGACCAGGCGGCGCTTGAGGAACTGGATCGTGCACACGACGGCGACGTAGGCCACGCCGTAGCCCAGCGTCCGCTGCGGCAGCAGATGGTGAGGCCCGCCGTCGGTGAGCAGCGGCGAGGCGTAGGTGCCGATCTCCAGCGCGGCCAGCGGCCAGGCGAGCCGCGGCGGGAAGAAGTAGGCGACGTAGAGCATCGGCAGCACGAGCACCGGCGCCATGTAGGAGCCGGCGCCGCCGGTCAGCCACAGCGCCGCGCCCACCAGCGGCTGCAGCAGCGCCACGGCCACGGCGTGGCCGGTCAGGCTCGCCTTGTACCAGGGGATGACCCGCGAGACGCAGCCCGCGGCGTAGACGAGCGTGAGCCCGACGAGCGCCCAGAACAGCGCCGGATGGGGGTGCGGCGCCCCGGGCATGGCCCAGCCGGCGATCGCCACGCCGGCGCCGCCCAGCCACAGCAGCCCGGAAACCGGGCCCATCAACTCGCGCTCGTCCATCGCCCCGGTTGATCGGCGGCGGACCGGCCGCCTTGATCAGCGGATCGACGGTGCCTTGCCGCGGCGGATGCGGACGGTCTTGGTGACGCTCTTCCAGCCCGGCTTGGAGACGACGATGGACAGCCGGACGCCCGGCTTGAGCCCTCGCCGCACGAGCCGCGCCAGCGACAGCGTGCCCGAGACGCGCCGCTTCTTGTAGGTCTTGTGCAGCGCCTTCGGGCAGTGCCCGTGGCAGGTCACGCGGACGGTGGCGCCCCGCGGCACGTGCCGCAGGGTGAGCTTGGTCAGGCGCGTCGGCGACGAGTAGGCGTAGGCGAGCGTCACGTGCATCGCCCGCTTCGCGCGCGGCGCGGTCGGGACCACCGGGGCGGCCGGCGTGCCGCCGCCGCCCGAGGGCGTGCCGCCGCCGCCCGAGGGGGTGCCGCCGCCGCCCGTGGGCGTGCCGCCTTGAGCCGCCGGGGCGGCGATCGTGAAGTGCCGCACGACCGGCGTCGGGTCGGCGTTGCCATACGCGTCGACCGCATCGGCCTCCACCACGTATGCGCCGGGGCTCAGGCCGGAGATGACGTCGGCGCTGCCGCCGGAGCACGCGGTGAAGCCCGGCTTGATGGGAGACGGCTGGTCGGCGTAGACCTGGCAGCGGAACGACGAGCCCGGCTCGGAGGAGGCGAACGCGTAGGTGATCGTGCTGTCGGTGGTGGTCGCCCCGTCGGCCGGCCCGGCGGTGACCGTCGTCTCGGGTGGCGTCGCGTCGATCGCGAACGTCCGGCTGTCCACGCTGGAGACGTGCCCGACCTTGTCCGTGGCCTGGACCGAGAACGTGTGGGTCCCGCCGGGGAGG
Source organism: Solirubrobacteraceae bacterium (assembly GCA_025935735.1). Next base: position 5,215 of record JAICUS010000314.1, read on the forward strand.
TTCGACACCGAGTGCGACGTCCCGCTCTTGCAGGTCACCGGCGCGCCGTCGACCCGGCATTGCACGGCCTGGATGCCGCTGCCCGAGCCGTCGCTCGCGGAGAAGGTCCAGGTCTGCGTGCTGCCGGGCCCGAACGTCTGGTTGCCCGGGCCGCTGGTGATCGCCACCGTCGGGCTCGTGTTGTCGACGTTGAACGTGCGCCCGGCGGACGTCGTGGAGGTATACGGGTCGGACGCCTTCACGGTCAGCGTGTACTGGCCATCGCGGACGCCGGTGGAGCTCCAGTTGAACGCCTGGCCGCTCACGGCCCCCGAGGCGTCCTGGCCGTCGACGAGGAAGTGGTAGGTCAGCGTGTCGCCGTCGGCATCCGCTCCGGTCGCGCGCAGCGTCGTCAGGCCGGAGACGTAGGCCGCGGGCTGGTCGGCGGTCACGGTCGGCGCGGCGTTGGGGTTGACCGTCAGCAGGATGTAGGCGGGCCCGCCGTAGCCGTAGGCGCCGTAGAACGTGCCGGGCACGGGGTTGCCGGTCGTGGTCCACGAGCACTGCCCGTTGCCGTCGTCGTGGTCGTTGTAGCCGTTGTCGGAGTAGTCGTCGTCCTGGAAGCCGACCTGCAGGTACGACTGGGTCGTGACCCGGTAGAACGCGCCCTGGATGCTGTTGATGCGGGTGGTCGGCAGCGTCGTCGCACCGCCGACCGACGAGTAGATGCCGGCGAGGCCGTAGAACTCGCTCGGGTTGGTGGTCCAGGGGTCGGGGTTGACGTAGCGCTTCCACGTGTCGCCGCTGCCGCCTGTCTGCTCGCAGCCGTTCGCCTCGATCTTCACGTGGCTGCCGGCCGGGAACGTGTACCCCGTGTTCGTCCTGGATTGGCCGACCGCCGGCTCGTCGTAGCACTGCTGGTTGGCGCCCAGCGAGGGGCAGTTCGCTCGTCCGACCGCGGGATGGATCGCGAGCAGAATGGTGAGTAGCGCGAGAACACTCGACAGGCGTGCGGCCGTACCCATAGCCGCGCCACCTTAAGAGGACCCGGCGGTCCGGAGGATCGGCCATTCGTCCTTTTGTCAGCCGGCTGGCAGGGCTACGCGTCTTCGGTGTCCGGCACGAGCCACAGGGCCGCGAGCGGCGGCAGCGTGAACTCGGCCGAGAACGGCTGGCCGTGCCAGCCGATGCCCTCGGCCTCGACGCCGCCGAGGTTGCCCTGGTTGGAGCCGCCGTAGTACTCCGCGTCGGTGTTGAGCCGCTCGGTCCAGCGGCCCGAGCGCGGCAGCCCGAGCCGGTAGCCGTGGCGCGGCGTGGGCGACAGGTTCATCGCCACGACGACGATCCGCTCGGAGTCGCGGCTGCGGCGGGCGAACGCGAACACGTTGTCGTCGGCCGCGTTGGCCTCGATCCACCAGAAGCCCGTGCCGTCGTCGTCCATCTCCCACAGCGCCGGCTCGGCCTTGTAGGCGCGATTGAGGTCGCGCACCAGCGACTGGATGCCGGCGTGCTCTGGGCGCTCGAGCAGGTGCCAGTCGAGCGAGCGGTCGTGGCTCCACTCGGCCTCCTGGGCGAACTCCTGGCCCATGAACAGCAGCTTCTTGCCGGGATGCGACCACATATAGCCGTACAGCGCGCGCAGGTTGGCCAGCTTCTGCCAGCGGTCGCCCGGCATCTTGTTGAGCAGTGAGCCCTTGCCGTGCACGACCTCGTCGTGGGAGAGCGGCAGGATGAAGTTCTCCGTGAACGCGTAGACGAGGCTGAAGGTCAGCTCGTGGTGGTGCCAGCGGCGGTAGATCGGGTCGTGCTGGAAGTAGGCCAGCGTGTCGTGCATCCAGCCCATGTTCCACTTGAAGCCGAAGCCCAGCCCGCCCAGATACGTGGGCCGCGACACGCCCG
>JAICUS010000345.1 GCA_025935735.1 Solirubrobacteraceae bacterium
GACCACATGCCCGAGGAGTGGATCGGCGCGGTCAACACGACGTTCGGCGCCGCCGACGGCCGGGGCCTCTCGCGCACCGAGGACGGGACGCTCGTCCGCGACGCCATCGCCCAGGACCCGGAGGCGTGGCTCGGCGCGGACCACGTCGCCCGCTTCGGCTCAGACCCCGCGCTGCTGACCAAGCTGCTCGACGCCGGCCAGCGGCTGCCCGTGCACTTCCATCCCGGTCGCGAGCTCGCCCACCGCCACCTCGGCCTCGACCACGGCAAGACCGAGGCCTGGATCATCCTCGAGGCCGAGCCCGGCGCGAGCGTGCACCTCGGCTTCCGGCGCGACGCCGACGAAGCCACCGTCAAGGAATGGATGCGCGCGCAGGACAGCGCGGCGATGCTGGCCGCGCTGCACGAGCTGCCGGTGCAGCCCGGCGACGTGATCTTCGTCCCCGCGGGCACGCCGCACTCGATCGGCGCGGGCATCCTGCTGGCCGAGCTGCAGGAGCCCACCGACCTCTCGATCAACCTCGAGTGGGCCGGCTTCGACCTGACCGAGGACGGCAGCCACCTCGGCCTCGGCTGGGACGTGGCGCTGAGCGCGCTCGACCGCACCGGCTGGGACCGGCAACGGCTTGCCGGCGCGCACGCGCAGCGGCTCCCCGACGCCGCGAAGCCCTTCTTCCGCGCCGAGCGCGTGAACGGCGGCGAGACGCTCGACCCCGGCTTCTCCGTGCTGCTCGGCGTACAAGGCAGCGGCGACCTCGCCGGGCTCCCGGTCCACCGGGGCAGCGCCGTCCTCATCCCCCACGCGGCCGGTGCGCTCGCCCTCGAAGGCGACGTCCAGGCGCTCCGCTGCCGGCCCCCGGAGACCTCATGACCGCGCTGCTGGAAGCCAAGGGCATCGTCAAGCACTTCGGCCGCGTCCACGCGCTGCGCGGCGCCGACTTCACCGTCAGCCCCGGGGAGGTCGTCGCCCTCATCGGCGACAACGGCGCGGGCAAGAGCACGCTGGTCAAGACGCTGTCCGGCGTCCACGCGCCCGACGCCGGGCAGATCCTCTTCGAGGGCCGCGAGGTCCACCTCCCCACCCCGGAGGCGGCGCGCGAGCTGGGCATCGAAACCGTCTACCAGGACCTGGCGCTCGCGCCCGACCTGGAGTCGAGCGCCAACCTCTTCCTCGGCCGCGAGGTGCTGCGCAAGGGCCTGCTGGGCCGGCTCGGCTGGCTCGACACGGCGGCGATGCGCAAGAAGACCGCCTCGGCGTTCGCGGACCTCGGCGTGGGCGTCCAGGACGTCACCGCGCCCGTGGCGAAGTTTTCGGGGGGACAGCGGCAGGGGGTCGCGGTCGCGCGCGCGGTCACATGGGCGAGCCGGGTCGTCTTCATGGACGAGCCCACGGCGGCGCTGGGGGTCGTACAGACCCGCCGTGTGCTGGAGCTCATCCGCCGCGTGCGCGACCGCGGGCTGTCGGTGGTCCTGATCTCCCACAACATGCCCGAGGTGATGGAGGTCGCCGACCGCGTCGAGGTGCTGCGCCTCGGCGTGCGGGTCGCGACGTTCCAGCGCGGCGAGGCGTCGATGGAGGACCTCGTGGGCGCGATGACCGGGGCGCTGGTGCAGTCGTGAGCGCGACCGAGACCGACCCGACGCTGGCCGAGGATGCCGAGCCCGCGCCGCTGAGCGGCTGGCAGCGGCTGGCGCTCGGCTCCACCACGTCGATCCTGCTCATCCTCATCGCGCTGATCGTCGTCTTCTCGGCGCTCGACTTCAGCTCGTTCCTGACCGTCCCGAACATCCGCAACGTCGCCACGGACGCGTCGGTGCTGCTGGTCATGGCGGTCGGCCAGACCTACGTGATCATCACGGCGGGCATCGACCTCTCGATCGGCTCGGTGCTGGTGTTCTCCGGGGTCATCGCCGCGCGGCTGATGAACGCGGTCGGCGGCAACGGCTGGGGGACGATCGCCATCGGCCTGGTCGCCGCACTGGCGTCCGGCCTGGCCTGGGGCATCCTCAACGGCCAGCTGATCACCCGCCTGCGCGTGCCGCCGCTGATCGTCACGCTGGGCACGCTCGGCATGGCCCAGGGCGTCGCGCTGCTGATCACCGGCGGCACCGACGAGCGCTCGGTGCCGACCAAGCTCGTCGACACGATCGGCACGGGGCGCCTGTTCGACCAGATCCCGTACCTGGTGATCATCGCCGCGGCGGTCGCGCTCGTGTTCGGCGTGCACCTGCGCAAGACCCGCTTCGGCCGCTACACGTACGCCGTCGGCTCGAACATCGAGGCGCCGCGGCGGTCGGGCATCGCCGTGGACCGCCACCTGGTCAAGGTGTACGCGCTGGCCGGCCTGCTGTCCGGCCTCGCGGGCTTCCTGAACCTCGCGCGGTTCGCGACGACGACCATCGGTGGGCACGCCACCGACAACCTCAACGCGATCGCCGCCGTCGTGCTCGGCGGGACGTCGTTGTTCGGCGGGATCGGCACGGTCGGCGGCACGGTCGTCGGCGTGTTCATCCCCGCCGTGCTGGGGAACGGCTTCGTGATCGTCGGCGTGCAGCCCTTCTGGCAGCAGGTTGCCGTGGGCGCGGTGCTGATCGTGGCCGTCTATCTCGACCAGCTCCGGCGCAGGACGCAGTACCGGGACTGATCGCCAATGCAAGGGGGAGCGATGCGGAAGTGGATCGCGGCGGGCTGTACCGCCGTGCTCGCCGTGGGCGTGGTCGCCTGCGGCTCCGACGACAACAGCGGCGGCAGCGGGTCGGGCTCGAGCTCGGGCTCGAGCGGCGGCAAGAACTACAAGATGACGCTGATCGCCGGCGTGAAGGGCGACGAGTTCTATCTGACGATGAACTGCGGCGCCCAGGCCGAGGCCAAGGCGAAGGGCGTCTCGCTTGACTTCCAGGGCCCGGACGAGTTCGACGCGTCCCAGCAGACGCCGATCGTCAACGCCGTCGCGGCCAAGAAGCCCGACGCGGTGCTGATCGCGCCGACCGACACCAAGGCGATGTACGCGCCGATCAAGCAGCTGTCCGACAACGGCTCCAAGGTCGTGCTCGTCGACACCACGCTCGACGACCCGAGCATGGCCGTCTCGCAGATCGCCTCCGACAACCTCAAGGGCGGCCAGGTCGCCGCGCAGGAGCTGACGAAGCTGATCGGCGGCTCCGGCAAGGTGATGGTGGTCAACGTCAAGCCGGGCATCTCGACCACCGACGCCCGCGGCAAGGGCTTCGAGCAGGGCGCCAAGGCGGCCGGGCTGGACTACATCGGCCAGCAGTACGACGACGACGACCCGGCCAAGGCCGCCTCGATCGTCAGCGCGACGCTGTCCAAGCACCCGGACCTGAAGGGCATCTTCGCCGCGAACCTGTTCTCCGCCGAGGGCGCGGCCACCGCGCTCAAGCAGGCGGGCAAGCTCGGCAAGGTGAAGATCGTCGGCTTCGACGCCGGCCCGAAGCAGGTGCAGGACCTCAAGGCCGGCCTCGCCCAGGCGCTGATCGCCCAGCAGCCGGCGGAGATCGGCAAGCAGGGCGTCGACCAGGCGCTGGCCGCGCTGCAGGGCAAGCCGACGACGAAGAAGATCGGCACCGGCTTCACGGTCATCACCAAGGACAACCTCGACCAGAACCAGAGCGCGCTCTACAAGAGCACCTGCTGAGCTCGCGGCGGCGGCTGGCCCCGGTCAGCCGCCGCCCGTGAACATGCACCGCCCGCTCGCGCAGGCCTGCTGCGCGTCCACGATGCGGCCGCGCAGGGCCTGCAGGTCGGCGAGCTGGGCATCCACGCGGTCCAGCACCGCCTGCAGGCGCCAGCGCTCGGACTCGCAGGTCGCGCCGCCGGCGTCATGGGCGGCGAGCGCGTCGACGGCGTCGGCCAGCGTGAACCCGACGGCCTGCAGCGCGCGCGTGAGCCGGATGCGCTCGACGGTCTCGGGCCGATAGTCGCGGTAGCCGGACGCGGTGCGGTCGGGCGCCGGCAGGACCCCGACGCGCTCGTAGAACCGCACCGTGTCGACGCTGACGCCGGCCTGTCCGGCGATTTCGCCGATCTTCATGCGTTTCGGCCTTGACTCTGGACCATGGTCCAGAGTTTACGCTGACGGGCATGACCACCGTCCTGCACCTCCCCGCCCGCGCGGGCGCGCCGATCGCCTGCGACATGAGCACCGCGAGCGACACCCCTGACGAGCGGCTGGCCGAGTACGCGCGGCTGTTCGAGCGCGCACTGGTCCGCCGCGAGCGCGCGGTCGTGTTCGTGTTCCGGGGCGAGCCCGGTGTGCGCGAGCGCGTGGAGGACCTCGCGCGCCGCGAGGCGGCCTGCTGCCCGTTCCTGGGCTACCGCGTCGAGACGACCGGCGCCGAGCTGGTGCTCACCGTGACCGGGCCGGAGCGGGCGGCCGCGGTCCTCGACGCGTTCTACGCACTGCCCGACTACCCGCCGAGCTGCGGCACGGCCGGCAGGGACCCGCTCAGCGGGTCGTCGTCCACGGGCACGAACGTGAACCCGCGGAACTCGGCGAAGTACATGTCGGAGGGCGAGATGCCCTCGTGATAGGTGGCGTTGTAGCCGCGGCCGTCGCCGTTGGCGCCGACGACGTGGGTCGCGTTCATCACCCGCATCAGCGGCGCGCCGAGCTGCTTGACCTCGTCGAGCGCCTCGACCACGAGGTTGACCGAGTCGTAGGGGTACATCGCCCAGTCCGGCGGCTGGATGACGTCCCGGCCGTCCTGGTTCATCCCCACCTTCTCGGCGCCGAGCTTCTTCTCGAAGTGCGCGCGGAAGCGCTCGAAGGGCTTCGGGCCGACCTCGGCGGTGATCCGGGAGGAGACGAAGCGCAGCGACCGCAGCCACTCGGGGTGCGAGACGAGCCGCTGGCGCACCAGCGGGTCCTCGCCGGTCTGGCCGGAGATCACCGGCACGTCCCAGCCGGCGGTGTGGATGGCGCCGACCACGGCGGCGACGTCGGCCGCGCCCGCCCAGACGACCAGCAGCGTCGCGTTCGCCCGGCGGGCGGCGAGCACCTGCGGCGAGACGTCGGTCGCGCGCTGCTGGACCGTCTGGTCCGACACCACGGCGATCTTGTCCCGCGCCAGCGCGGTGCGCAGCGCATCATGGCCCTGGTGGCCGTAGTCGGAGTCGTCGGTGAGCAGGGCGACACGCGGCTTGGCGTTCGCGATGTAGTCGGCCAGCCGGCTCGCCATGATCGGGTCCGCCGGGGCCATGCGGAACAGCGTGGGCCGCTCCTGGGGGTCGATCAGGCTCGCGCCGCCGTCGAAGCAGATGAACACCGGCAGCTTCGCGGGGTCGGTGACCGAGGCGACGGAGACGGCGCCCGTCCCGTCGGTCAGCAGCGCGAGCGCGTGCTCGGACACCGCGGTGCGCGCGTCGGCCAGGGCGTTGGCCGGCGAGCCGCCGTTGTCGAGCACCTGGAGGCGCAGCTTCTCGTGCTTTTGGCCGACGACCACGCCGCCGCGGGCGTTGACGTCGTCGACGGCCAGCTTCGCGCCTTGGGTGATCGAGCGGGCGATCCACGGCTGGCTGGACACCGGCGCGCTGACCACCACCGCCAAGCCGTCGCCGCCACCACCGGTCCCGCCCGCGCCGCCGCAGGCCGCCACGCACAGGGCGACCAGTCCGGCGATGGCCCCCAGGCGCGTCATGCGCGCCCCAGGATGGCAGGGAGCCGTGAGTCGGGGGAGGCATGTCCTGTAGACGCGCCGGCGGGCCGATCTGTGACAGCGGCTAAGGCAGCAGCGCCGGGTCGAGCGCGGCGAGCTTCTCCGGGTCGGCGATGATGTCCATCGCCACGATCCGGCCGCCGCGCACGGTCATGGTGCCGAGCGAGAACGGCTTGCCGTCGCGGACCGACAGGGCGCCCAGGACGCCGTTGACCAGCACCGGGCGCGCCGTGAGGCCCATGGCCGCGTAGGTGCTCGCCTGGCCGGCGACCGCCGCCGCGCCGCGGACCACGCGCACGCCCTCCGGGCCCATGTCGGCGCGCAGCACCACGTCCGGGTCCAGCAGCGCGAGCAGCGCGTCGAAGTCGCCCTCGCGCGAGGCCGCGAGGAACGCTCCGACCACCGCGCGGTGGGTGTCGCGGTCGGCGTCCGGGATCGCGTTCTCCCCGCGGACCCGGCGGCGTGCACGGCTGGCCAGCTGGCGGGCGGCTTCGGGCGAGCGGTCGACGATCTGGGCGATCTCGTCGAACGGGACCCCGAACAGGTCGTGGAGCACGAACGCGAGCCGCTCGGGCGGGTTGAGCGTCTCCAGCACGACCAGCAGCGCGAGCCCGACGTTGTCGGCCAGCAGCGCCTCGTGCTCGGGGTCCGGGGCGTCGACGGGGTCGACGATCGGCTCGACCCCGAGCGGCTCCTCGCGGCGCGTGCGGCGCGCCCGCAGCATGTTCAGCGACACGCGCGAGACGACCGTGGTCAGCCAGCCGCCGAGGTTGTCCACGTCGCTGGTGTCGGTGCGGTTGAAGCGCAGCCAGGCCTCCTGCACGGCGTCGTCGGCCTCGCTGAGCGAGCCCAGCATGCGGTAGGCCACCGCCCGCAGGCGGGTCCGGTGCGCCTCGAAGCGCTCGGCCATCCAGTCGCGTTCGTTCATCTGCGTGCTCATCCACAGGATGACCCGGCAGCCCGCCCGAATGTGA
>JAICUS010000706.1 GCA_025935735.1 Solirubrobacteraceae bacterium
GCTGCTCCGGCGTCAGCTTCTGGTCGGCCAGCAGGATCGAGTCCGGGAAGGCGAACTTGCCGACGTCGTGCAGCAGGCCGGCGGTGTGGACCAGCTCGCGCTGGTCGGCCGTCCAGCCCAGCGCGTCGGCCATCGCCGCCGCGTAGCGCGCGACGGCGGCGGAGTGGCGGGCGGTCATCCGGTCGCGCAGCGCGAGCGTCTCGATCATCGACACGAGCACGCCGAGCTGCAGCGCGGCCAGCCGGGCGGCGCGCTCCCGCGAGAGCAGCAGCGCCCGCAGCAGGTACTGGAAGACCACCAGCACCACGACCATCAGCGTCATGGCGGGCACGCCGGTGCGGACGTAGATGGCGGCGACGAGCGCGCACAGCAGCGCGCTGATCACCTCGCTCGGCAGGACCGGCAGGAAGATCGCCCGGAAGTCGCGGACCGGCGAGACGCGCTCGTGCACCGCGTGGTCGCCGGCGATCATCACGAAGTTGATGAGGTTCGTGACGAGGAAGACGGCGAACACGAGCACGGGGAACGCGGAGCCGCGCGGGGCGACGTCCGCCCAGCGGACGATCAGCGCGCCGATCAGCGGGAAGGTGGCGAACGTGGCCAGGTTCGTCAGCAGCCGGGCCGGCGGGTTGCGGGCGCGCACGTGGTCGACCAGCACGGAGGCGACGCCGATGGCCACCGCCGGCGCCGGGCCGAGCAGCGCCATCGCCAGCACGAGCGCGAGGAAGGAGCCGGAGATCCGCTGGCCCTCGTGGCTGACCGCGAACAGGTCGGTGGCGAGCGCCAGCCCGAGCAGGACCACGACCAGGCCCGGCGGGCGCCAGTCGTCCGTCGTCGAGGTGAGCGCCGCCACGGCGAGGGCCGCCGCGAGCAGCGCCGCCTCCCCGGTCAGCAGCGCTGTTGACCGCCTCGACATCCCAGCGCATTCTGCCAGCCCGCCGGGGGCGGGCCAGAGCGCCGGGGTGCGGCTGGCGTCACCCTGAGACGCCGGGAGCCACCAGAGCGCGCGGATGTCCGCGGGCCGACACTTACCCACGCACTCCCCTTCCTCCCCAGGAGTCTCCCTTGCAGAAGAATCTCGCGGCCCGCATGGGCCGCTGGAGCGCTGCGCACCGCAAGCTGGCCATCGGCGGCTGGCTCGCGTTCGTCGTGCTCTCGTTCGTGATCGGCGGCATGGTCGGCGTCAAGAAGCCGGCCGACGACCAGGACCGGGTCGGAGACTCCGGCCGGGCGATGGCGCTGGTCGACGACCACTTCCCCACCCAGAACGACGAGAGCGTCATCGTGCAGGCCCGCCCCGGCGGCCGCGCCACGGACCCGGCGGTGCGCGCCGCGGTCGCGCAGACGATCTCCGCCGTCTCTCGCGACCGGCACGTCTATGACGTCCGCTCGCCGTACTCGCACGCCGACCAGGTCTCGCGCGACGGCCGCTCGGTGCTCGTCGACTTCAAGCTGCGCGGCGACCAGACGCAGGCCGAGGACGCCATCCAGCCGATCGTCGACTCCGTCCACCGGGTGGCGCGGGCCAACCCGGGCGTCTACGTGGGCGAGTTCGGCTCGGCCAGCGCCTCCAAGGCGCTGTCGCAGGCGTTCAAGGACGACTTCAGCCGGGCGGAGAAGCTCTCGCTGCCGATCACGCTGGCCATCCTGCTGCTGGCCTTCGGGGCGCTCGTCGCCGCCGGTGTGCCGCTGCTGCTCGGCCTGACCGCGGTGATGGCCACGCTCGGCCTGGTCGCGCTGCCCAGCCAGATCGTCCCGCTGGGCGACAACCTGTCCTCGATCGTGCTGCTCGTCGGCCTCGCGGTCGGCGTCGACTACACGCTGTTCTACCTGCGGCGCGAGCGCGAGGAGGTCCGCAAGGGCGCGGACAAGACCGAGGCGGTGCTGACCGCCGCGGCCACGTCCGGCCGGGCCGTGCTGATCTCCGGCTTCACCGTGATGGCCGCCATGGCCGGCATGTTCCTGGCCGGCGACGTGACGTTCACCGAGCTGGGCATCGGCGCGATCATGGTCGTCGCCGTGGCCATGATCGGCTCGGTCACGGTCGTCCCCGCCGCGCTGGCCGCGCTGGGCAACAAGGTCGACAAGGGCCGCGTGCCGTTCCTGCACCGCCTGCGTCGCGACGACGGCGAGAGCCGCCTGTGGAACGCCGTGCTGGGGCGCGTCCTGGCCCGCCCGCTGATCTCGGCGGTCGCCGCCGTGGCGCTGCTGCTCGTGCTCGCCGCGCCCGCGCTGAACATGCACCTCGTCAACTCGGGCACCAAGGACCTGCCGCGCAAGCTCGAGGTCATGCGGGTCTATGACCGCATCGACGCCGCGTTCCCGGGCGGGCAGATCCCGGCGGTCGTGACCGTCAACGCCCGTGACGTGACCACGCCGCAGCTCGCGGCGGCGACCCGCGAGCTCGAGCGCCGCGCCGTGGCCGGCGGCCACTTCAACGGGCCGTTCGACGTCACCGTGTCCAAGGACCGCCAGGTGGCGCTGATCAGCCTGCCGATGAAGGGCGACGGCACCAACGCCGAGTCGCAGGCCGGGCTGGACGCGCTGCGCGGCGGGCTCGTGGACTCGACGGTCGGCGCGGCGCCGGGCGTCAAGGCGGCCTACGTCGACGGCATGACGGCGCAGAACAAGGACTTCAGCGACCTGATGAAGGGCCGCGCGCCGATCGTGTTCGCGTTCGTGCTCACGCTGGCGTTCCTGCTGCTGCTGGTCACGTTCCGCTCGATCGTGATCCCGATCAAGGCGATCGTGCTCAACCTGCTGTCGGTGGGCGCGGCCTACGGCGTGCTGAC
>JAICUS010000374.1 GCA_025935735.1 Solirubrobacteraceae bacterium
CGGCCGAGGACGGCCACTGGGAGCACGTCAACGGCTACCGCCTCGATGCCGACTGGCTCCGCAACGGCATCCCCCAGCCGCTGGAAAGTCAGCGAGCGAACCTGATGCTCCACCCATTCACGAAGGCCGCACCACCTGACTTCTCCGTCGAGCGGTGGCGGCCGTATCGCGGCGAGGCGACAGGGCTGCTCGAAGATGGCGATGTAGTCGAGCTCGGCGGGCGTCGTCTCTTAGTCGTCCATACTCCCGGCCACTCTCCCGGGCACATCGCCTTCCACGAGCCCGAACGCGAGTACCTCGTCACTGGCGACGTCCTCTACCGGGGCACGCTCGACGCCTTCTACGAGAGCACGGACCCGGTCGCCTTCGCCCGCTCGATCGACAAGCTCTGCCAACTTGACCGCGTCGCCACGATCCTGCCCGGGCACAACGAGTTCAGCCTCGCCCGCGACGACCTCTCCCTTGCGCAGGCTGCATTCCACGCCATCGAACGCAAGGGCGCGCTCCACCACGGCAGCGGATTGCACGAATTCGGTCCGATCTCCGTCCGCCTTTAGCTAAGGCACCCGCGGCTCGAGACGTCACGACGCCATGCGCCAGCACCCGCGGGTCACTCAGACGTGTGCAGTTTACACGAACGTATGTTCGTGTAAGCTGCACCGCATGGAGCCCGCCGTTCACCGCCTCACCGTCCTGTACCCGCAACCGGCCTCCGTCTGGGAGCGCCTGGAGTCCGAGATCGCCGCCGGCGGCAGCCCGCCGATCAGCATGCGGCGCACGGACACGACCGTCACGTTCGTCGCCGACACCGGGGAGTTCATGCTCCGCGCGCGGGTCGCGGACGCGCTGATGTCCGCCTGCGACCACGGCGAATGGCGCCGCTGCTTCGCTCCTGAGGATTGACCGGTCATATGGTCGGGAGTAGCGTCGCGGACATGCGAACACACCGAAGCCTGCTGCGGGTCTGGCGCGAGCGACATCTCTCGCAGGAGCAGCGCGACGCCACGGAGGCGCTCCGCCGCGAGCGCGCGGACGGCAAGCAGCGCAACCGGGTCGAGGCGATGCAGGCGGAGAGCCGCCGCGACACCTGGACTTCCCCCGGCCCCGGGCCGGGTTAGCCGCCGTCGCCCGGCCGGCCGCAGCCCGCGCCCGGGGGCGCCCACTAGACTCGTCCGCTTGCCCGACCCCGTTCTCATGACCCCGGAGGCGCACGCCGCCCTCCAAGCGGAGCTGGAGCGCCTCGAGACGGACGCCCGGCGGGAGATCGCCGAGCGGATCAAGACCGCGCGCGAGTGGGGCGATCTCAAGGAGAACGCCGAGTACCACGACGCCAAGAACGACCAGGCGCACCTGGAGACGAAGATCCTGCGGATCCGCGAGCAGCTGCTGGCGGCCGAGGTGCGCGAGGCCGAGACGCAGACCGACGTGGTCGGCTTCGGCAGCGCGGTCGAGGTGGAGGACGCCGATTCCGGGCGGCGGACGCGCTACGAGCTCGTCTCGCCGCCGGAGGCCGCGCCGGGCGAAGGGAAGATCTCGATCGACTCGCCGGTGGCCAGGGCGCTCGTCGGCGCGCGCGAGGGCGACGAGCGCGCGCTGGAGACGCCGCGCGGACGGCGGCGGCTCAAGATCGTGGCGATCGGCTGAACTCGCGCACGCTGCGGGCGAGCAGCTCGGTCTGCTCGAGCGCCGGGAAGTGGCCGCCGCGCTCGGGCGTCTCCCAGCGCTCGATGTCGAACAGCGTCTCCACGATCTCCCGCGGGACGTGGATCAGCTCCTTGGGGAAGTCGAGATACGTCAGCGGCGCCGCGATCCGCCCGCCGGCCGCCGCCACGTCGTCGAGCACCCACTCGCCGTGGATGCGCGAGAAGTACGGCCAGAACGACGCGCCGATCGTCTGCGTGGCCCAGTAGATCGTCGCCGTGGCCAGGACGTCGTCGGGATCGAGGCTCGCGTCGGTCCAGACCTCGAACTTCTCCGCGAGCCAGGCGAGCAGGCCGGCGGGCGAGTCGGAGAGGCCGTAGGCCAGCGTCTGCGGCCGCGTGCCCTGGATGGCCCCGTAGCCGCCCTCCTCGAGCTGCCAGGCCCGCAGCGCCTCGCGGGACTCGGCCAGCGAGTCCGGCCAGGTCTCCGGCCGGCGCAGCGGCATCATGTACAGGTGCAGGGCGGCCACCGCCTCCGGGTGCGCGTGGGCCAGCCGGCAGGCGATGCTCGCGCCCCAGTCGCCGGCCACCAGCCGGTAGCGCTCGTGGCCGAGCACCTCGGTCATCAGCGCGTGGATCGCCTCCGCCATGTCGACGACGCCGAAGCGCCGCTGGCCGGGTGCGAACGAGAAGCCGTAGCCGGGCAGCGAGGGGACGACGACCTGCATCTCATCGCGCAGGCGCGGCACGAGCCGGTGGAACTCCCACACGCTGCTCGGCCAGCCGTGGAGGCAGACGACCGGCGGCCCGGACGCGCCCTCGGCGATGAAGTGCAGGTCGATCCCGTCCACCGGCGCGGTGAACTGGGTCAGCGCGTTGAGCGCCGTCTCGGCCCGCCGCCAGTCGAACCCGGAGCGCCAGCGCTCCGCCAGCGCCCGCACGTGGTGCAGCGGCGCGCCCTGCTCCCAGCCGGCGCCGGGCGGCTCGTCCGGCCAGCGCGTGTCCGCGAGCCGGCGGCGCAGGTCGTCGAGGACCGCGTCCTCCACGTGCACCGAGAACGGCTTCACCGCGCGGTGACCAGCTCGGCCAGCGCGCCGAGCAGCGCCCGCGGCAGGCCCTGGGCGTGCAGCTCGGCCAGCTTGGCCGCGGCCGGCATGTCGGACTGCAGCGTCCGCCAGGCCGCGTCCTTGGCCTCGTGGGAGTACTGGGCGGCGGCCAGGACCGCGAACAGCCGGTCGGCGCGCGCCGGCGTCTTCGCGACCGGATCGGCGCCCGCCGGCACGCGCACCGCCTCGTCCGCGCGCGCCGAGACCGTCTCGGCGAAGCCGGTGCCCAGCACGCGCACGGCCCAGGTGCGCTCCTCCGGCACGACGCCGTCCGCGCCCTCGGCGGGACCGATCTCCAGCACGCCGTCCGCCTGGCGCCAGCGCAGCGGCGTCCGGGCCACGGCGGCGTCGGTGCCGTCGTCCTCGACCAGCACGAGCTCGCCGTCGGCGCCCGGGGCGACCAGCACCTCCAGCCGCTCGGGGTTGCGGGTCGCGTCGAGGTCGTCGGGCGCCGCCAGCGGCAGGATCCCGCCCGCCCGCAGCAGCGCCGGGATCGAGGCGCCGTCGCGGTGCAGGTCCAGCTCGCGGTCGCCCTCGTAGACCGTCTCGGTGAACACGTCGATCCAGCCGCCCGGCGGCAGCCACGCACGGACCGACCCGCGCAGCGTCACCCGGTCGCGCGGCGCGGTGATCGGCGCGACGACGAGCTGCGAGCCGAACGCGAACTGGTTGGGCACCTCGTAGGCCCGCGGGTCGTCCGGCGCGACGTGGTACATCGGCCGCACCAGCGGCACGCCCTCCGCCGCCGCCCGGTGGTTCATCGTGTGCAGGTAGGGCACCAGCCGGTGGCGGAAGCGCAGCGCCGCGGCCATCGCCTCGTGCGACTCGCGCGGGAACAGCCACGGCTCCTTGACCAGGAACAGGTTGCTGGAGGAGTGCAGCCGCAGGATCGGCGAGAACGTGCCGAGCTGCACCCAGCGGGTGGCCAGCTCGTCGTCGCGCACGCCGAAGATGTGGCCGCCGATGTCGTGGCTCCACCAGCCGTAGCCGACGTTGGAGGCGGTGGCGGTGAACTCGGGCTGGAAGGCCAGCGACGCCCAGCTCACGTGCGCGTCGCCGGAGAAGCCGACCGGGTAGCGGTGGCTGCCCGGCCCGGCGTAGCGCGAGAACGTCAGCGGCCGCCGGCCCTCGCGCCCGGAGTCGAGGAAGTGGAAGTGGTTGAGCAGCCACAGCGGGTCGACGCCGGCCAGGCGCGAGTGGCCGCCCTGCTGCCAGTCCAGCCACCAGAAGTCGACGCCCTGGGCCTCCAGCGGGTGGTGGACGAGCTCGAGGTAGGCCCGCACGAAGTCCGGGTCGGTGAGGTCGAAGGCGATCGGGTCGTCGGCCTCGGGATCGCGTCCCAGCGCCCGGGCCATGTCCGCATAGGCGTCCTCGTAGGGCCGCACGCCGTCCGCCGGATGGACGTTCAGCGTCACCCGCAGCCCGCGGCGGTGCAGCTCGGCCAGGAACGCCTCCGGGTCGGGGAACAGCGAGCGCTCCCAGCTGTAGCCGGTCCAGCCCGAGCCGTAGCGCTCCGGGACCGAGTCCACCCGGTGCCAGTCCATGTCGATCACCGCCACTGACAGCGGGATGTCCTCGGCGGCGAAGCGATCCATCAGCTCCAGGTAGGACTCGGCGCTGTAGCGGTGGTAGCGGCTCCACCAGTTGCCCAGCGTCCAGCGCGGCAGCACCGGCGTGGCGCCGGACACGGCGTAGAAGGCGGCGAGCGCGCCCGCGTAGTCGTGCCCGTAGGCGAACACATAGACGTCCGTGCGCCCGGGCTCGCGCGGCGCGAACCAGCCGTCGTCCTCCCACAGGAACGAGCCCGAGTCGTCCAGCAGCGCGACGCCCCAGCGCGAGACCACGCCGTCCTCGAGCGCGATCCGCCCGTCGACGTCGTCCAGCGTCCGCGCCGTCCCGCCCAGGTTGCGCAGGTGCTCGCCGTAGCGCCAGACGCTGTGGTAGTTGCTGACGTTGCCGCGCGCCTGGACGCTCAATCCGGCCGGCGAGAACGGCGCGCGGTCGTAGACCAGCCGGAAACGGTCGGTCACCACCTCCAGCGCCGTCTCGCCGTCGACGACCGCGAACTCCGGCACCGGCAGGTCCCGGTGCAGCGCGAACGTCGACGCCCGGTCCTCGAACGCGCCGTCCTCGGACCACTCCAGCCGCACGAGACCGTCGGTCAGCACGGTGATCCGCCAGCGGTCGCCGCGCAGGACCGCGTCGGGGTGGGCGACGGGAGAGGTGTTCAGGTGCAGATGAGACGCGAGACGGCCGGACATGCGGCGGGCACGCTAGTGAAGTCGGGCTCCGTGGGGCGGCTCGGTGCGCAGGCGAACTGCTTGCTGGGTCAGGGGGTGAGGGCCCTGGCCGCCGTGCGCGGATGATCGGTTTCGTGGCGCCGCCGGAGGGGTGTGGGAACTTCATACGTAATTTCGGGGGGTAGATTCCCACACGCGAAAGAGGTGCGTCGCGGCGGTGGGCGGACGTGGTCGGTTCTCGCCGCGCGCGACTGAGAACGCGCACACTCGACCCTCGCATCGGACCCAGGGCCGACCGCTTCCCTACCCAGCAGCTGTTCGCCGGCGCAACGAGGCGCTCACACGCCCTCACACGGGCTGTGAGCGATCTGCGCGGGCGCTGTGAGCGGGGGCGCCGATGCTGCCGGCATGGAATATGCGATCGAAGCCGAAGGGCTCCGCAAGCGGTTCGGAGCCACCCAGGCGCTCGACGGCGTCGACCTCGCCGCCCGCCGCGGCAGCGTGCTCGGCGTCCTCGGGCCCAACGGCGCCGGCAAGACCACCGCCGTGCGCATCCTCGCCACGCTCATCCAGGCCGACGCCGGCAGCGCCCGCGTGGCCGGCCACGATGTGGCCCGCGAGCCCGCCCGGGTGCGCGAGCAGATCGGGCTGACCGGGCAGTACGCGTCGGTGGACGAGCTGCTGACCGGCGAGCAGAACCTCGTGATGATCGGCCAGCTGCTCGACCTCAGCGGCAAGCAGGCCCGCGCCCGGGCCCGCGAGCTGCTCGCCTGGTTCGACCTGGCCGAGGCCGCCGACCGGCCCGCCAAGACGTACTCGGGCGGCATGCGCCGCCGGCTCGACCTGGCGGCGAGCCTCGTCGGGCGGCCGTCGGTGATCTACCTCGACGAGCCGACCACCGGCCTGGACCCATCCAAGCGCGAGGACATGTGGGGCGTCGTGCGCCGGCTCGTGCACGACGGCTCGACCGTCCTGCTGACCACGCAGTACCTCGACGAGGCCGACGCGCTGGCCGACGAGATCACCGTCATCGACCACGGCCGGGTGATCGCCCACGACACGCCGGACGGGCTCAAGCGCGTCGTCGGCGGGCAGCGGCTGACCGTCCGCCCGCTCGACCCGGCGCGGCTGCCCGAGGTGGCGGCGATCGTCGGCGGCCCGGTGGACGGCCCCGCGGTGAGCGTGCCCGTGGACGACGA
>JAICUS010000332.1 GCA_025935735.1 Solirubrobacteraceae bacterium
AGCTGCAGGAGGTCGTCTCGCACGTCTTCCGCGAGCAGCAGGTCTTCCGCATCGACCACTACCTGGGCAAGGAAACCGTCCAGAACGTGATGGCGTTCCGGTTCGCGAACTTCATGTTCGAGCCGGTGTGGAACCGCAACTACATCGACCACATCCAGATCACCGCGGCCGAGGACATCGGCATCGGCACCCGCGCCGGCTACTACGACCACGCGGGCGCACTGCGCGACCTGGTGCAGAACCACATGCTGCAGCTGCTGACGCTCGTCTGCATGGAGCCGCCGGCCTCCTTCGAGGCCGACAAGGTGCGCGACGAGAAGGTCAAGGTGCTGCAGGCGATCACCCCGCCCACGCCCGAGGAGGTGGTCCGCGACACCGTGCGCGCCCAGTACACCGCGGGCGTGGAGGGCGGCGAGGAGGCGGGCGCCTACAAGGACGAGGAGGGCGTGCCGGACGACTCGCGCACCGAGACCTACGCCGCGCTGCGCCTGGAGGTGCACAACTGGCGCTGGGCCGGCGTGCCGATCTTCCTGCGCACCGGCAAGCGGCTGGCCCGCAAGGTGACCGAGATCGCCGTGCAGCTCAAGCCGGTCCCGCACCTGGCCTTCCAGTCGCAGGGCTCGGTCGGCGTGCAGCCCAACCAACTCATCCTCACCGTGCAGCCCAACGAGGGCGTGTCGCTGTCGCTGGGGGCGAAGATCCCGGGCTCGAGCATGCGCATCCGGCCGGTGAACATGGAGTTCCTCTACGGCTCTGCGTTCATGTCGCAGTCGCCGGAGGCCTACGAGCGGCTGATCCTGGACGCCATGCGCGGCGACGCCACGCTGTTCACCCGCAACGACGAGGTGATCGCCCAGTGGTCGATCATCGACCCGATCCTCAAGGCGTGGCGCTCCGAGGACGACGAGCCGCTGCACGAGTACGCGTCGGGCTCGGCCGGGCCGGACGCGGCGGACGAGCTGATCGCCCCCCGGAAGTGGCGAGGGCTGTAGGCCGTGGACGACGTCTGGCGGGAGCGCGACACGACGCCCGGGGCGGTCGAGGCCGCCCTGCGCTCGATGTTCGTGCAGCGCCACAAGGAGGCGCGCGCCTACGTCCCCGCGCGGGTGATGAACCTGGTGGTCATCGTCGACGCCGAGTTCCGCGGCGAGATCGAGAACCGGCTGCAGCGCGTAGGCCGCTTCCACCCGTCGCGCCTGGTGGTCTGCGCAGTCGAGTCTGGGAAGCGCAGGCTGGACGCCTGGGCGTCGATCGGCACCGAGGACGCGCCCAAGTCGGGCGAGATCACCGTCGGGCGCGAGAAGATCGAGCTGCTGCTGGGCGACCGGCACCTGGCCAAGCTGGACGCGATCGTCGACCCGCTGGTGGTCAGCGATCTGGCCACGATGGTGTGGGCGCCGCACGGGCACGACGAGGCGGTCGACGTGCTGCGCCGGCTGGCCCAGGTCGTGCTGCTCGACTCGCTGGAGGCGCCGGACATGCACTCGGCGCTCGACCGGGCGGAGAGCCTCTCCGACGACCTCTACGTGGTCGACCTGGCCTGGCTGCGCTCGACCCCGTGGCGCGAGCGGGTGGCCGCGGCGTTCGACTCGCCGCGCCGGCGGCCGGAGCTGCGCGAGATCTCCGGCATCACCGTGCGCCACCGCGAGGACTCGCTGGCCGCCGCGGTGCTGTTCTGCGGCTGGCTGGGCTCGCGCCTGGGCTGGCAGCCGGGCTCGCTCTCCCAGCACGGCAACCGCTGGAGCGGCGGCGCGCACACGCGCCGGCAGGACGTCAAGATCCGGCTGGAGCCGCACGAACAGGAGGCCCCGGGGCTGGCCGGCGTGACGGTCGACATGGCCTCCGGGCAGACGATGGCGCTCGACCGCGCGCCCGGCGGGCTGAAGGCGAGCCGGCGCGAGCGCGACGGCTCCGAGCGCGAGTGGATGGTGATGGGCGCGTCCCGCGGCGAGGGCGGGATCCTGGGCGAGGGCGTCCGCCAGGCGCTGCTGCGCGACCCGACGTACCGGCCGGCCCTCGCCGCGGCGCAAGGCATGGTGAGATAGCGGGATGGAGATCGAGGTCCTCGAGGACCCGGCGGCCCGCGTGG
Source organism: Solirubrobacteraceae bacterium (assembly GCA_025935735.1). Next base: position 2,090 of record JAICUS010000332.1, read on the forward strand.
TCGAGATCCTGCTCGACGCGGCGCAGGCGGGCGGGCAGATCGTGCTCACCGGCGGCTCGACGCCCCGGCGCGCCTATGAGGCCTGCGCGCGGGCGGGGGTGAGCTGGAGCGGGGCGACCGTGTGGTTCAGCGACGAGCGCTGCGTGCCGGCGGACGACCAGCGGTCGAACTTCGGCATGGTCGACGGGGCGCTGCTCGGCCGGCTGCCCAAGGACGACCGCCCGCGGGCGATGCGCATGGAGGGCGAGCTGGGGCCGGAGACCGGCGCGGCCAACTACGAGTCGCTGGTGCGCGAGCACCTGGGCGGCGACCCGCGCTGGGACCTGATGCTGCTCGGCCTGGGGCCCGACTCCCACGTGGCCTCGCTGTTCCCGGGCAAGCCGCAGGTGGGCGAGCGCTCGCGCCTGGTGGTCGGGGTCGAGCACGCGGGCTGGCAGCCGCCGGTGCCGCGCATCTCGCTGACCTTCCCGGCGCTCAACTCGGCCCGGCGCGTGGTGTTCCTGGTCACCGGCGCCGACAAGGCGACCGCGATGAAGCGGGCGTTCGGCGACCCGGTCGACCCGTCCTCGCCCGGCGGGCGGGTGCGGCCCACGGCGGGCGAGCTGCTCGTGCTGTGCGACGCCGACGCGGCCAAGGAGCTCGGGTGAGCGACCAGTTCATCGGCGTCGACGTCGGCGGGACGAAGATCGCCACCGCGGTGCTGGAGGGCGGCGAGCTCTCGGAGTCGACCATCGTCCACACCGAGCAGGGCTCCCAGGAGGCGCTGCTGGAGCAGCTCGGCGCGGCGATCGAGGCGGAGAAGACCTCGGACACCCGCGCCGTGGGCATCGGGCTGCCGTCGATCGTCGAGTTCGCCACCGGCCGCATCCTGGCGTCCGTGAACATCCCGCTGCATGACATCCCACTGCGCGAGCAGCTCAGCGCGCGGGCGGGCGTGCCGGTCTACGTCGAGAACGACGCGGGCTGCGCGGCGCTGGCCGAGGCCTTCGACGAGGGGCGGATCCGCGTCTCCCACCTCGTGATGTTCACGCTCGGGACCGGCGTGGGCGGCGGCTGGGTCCTCGGCGGGCGCCTGTACCGCGGGCCGACCACGTCGGCCGCCGAGGTGGGGCACACGATCGTCGGGCGCGACCTGACGCGCGGCGACGAGGGCCCGGCCGACGCGTTCCCGCAGCACGGCTCGCTGGAGTCGCTGGCCTCCGGCCGCGCGCTGGACCGGCTGGCCGACGAGGCGGCGGTCCGCTACCCGGACTCCTTCCTCGGCCGCAAGCGCGACGAGGCCGGCGACGTCAACGGGCTCGACGTGGTCGAGGGCGCCGAGCAGGGCGACGACGCCTGCCGCTGGTGCCTGGAGGTGCTGGGCGAGCGCCTGGGCGTGGGGATCGCCAACGCGATCAACACGTTCGACCCGCTGGAGGTGGTGATCGGCGGCGGCGTCTCGCGCGCCGGCGAGCTGCTGCTGGACCCCGCGCGCCGCGCGGCCGAGCGCCACGTCGTCCCGGGCCTCGGGCTGCGGACGAAGATCCGGATCGCCCGCCACGGGCCGCGCGCCGGCGTGCTCGGCGCCGCGCTGCTCGCCGCCCAGGAGTACGCGGAGTCCAGCGGGCTGGGATTGCAAGCGACGATTGCGGGGGAGACGTGAGGATCGCCTGTGCGTTCGACCACGCGGGGTTCCCGCTGAAGGCCATGGTCGTGGAGACCGTGGTGGCTGAAGGGCACGAGCCCGTCGACCTCGGCACCTGGTCCACCGACCCGGTCGACTACCCGGACACCGCGCGGGCCGCCGCCGACGCGGTGCGCTCCGGCGAGGCCGACCGCGCCGTGCTCGTCTGCGGCTCAGGCGCGGGCGTGGCCGTCGCGGCGTGCAAGTTCCCGTCCGTGCGCGCGGCGGTGGCGCACGACACCTACACCGCCCATCAGTGCGTCGAGCACGACCAGTGCAACGTGCTCTGCCTGGGCGCCCGGGTCGTCGGGCCGGCGCTGGCGGGCGACATCATCCGCGCGTACCTGCGCGCGGAGTTCACCGGCGAGGAGCGCCACAAGCGCCGCCTCGCCAAGATCGACGGGATCGAGCGGGAGTTCCTGCGGGACGACGTCTGAGGAGGACGGCGATGCGCGTGGTCGAGTGCAACATCTGCGGCGAGACGATCTCGGCGGCGAGCGACGACGAGCTGGTCGCGCGGGTCACCGACCACCTCGAGTCCGAGCACGACGAGGAGCCGGACAGCGAGGAGGTCGGGGCGATGGTCGCCGAGGAGGCCTACGAGGCGACGGATTCATGATCAGGGCCGGCGCGGCGTGACGAGCCCGGACTCGTAGGCGAGCACGACCGCCTGCACGCGGTCGCGCAGGCCGAGCTTGCCCAGCACCCGCGCGACGTGGGTCTTGACGGTGTTCTCGCCGAGCACGAGCTCGGCGGCGATCTCCGCGTTCGAGAGGCCGCGGGCCAGCAGCAGCAGGACCTCGCGCTCGCGGGCCGTCAGCTCCGCGAGCGGGTCGGGCGCGCCCGCCGCCGGCCGCGCCGCCGCGGCCGCGAAGTCCCCGATCAGCCGGCGGGTGACCGACGGGGCGAGCAGCGCGTCGCCGGCGGCCGCGACGCGGACGGCCTCGAGCAGGCGGTCCGCCGGAGCGTCCTTGAGCAGGAACCCGCTGGCGCCGATCCGCAGCGCCTCGTAGACGTACTCGTCGCGGTCGAAGGTGGTGAGCATGACCACCGCCGTGGCGAGCGCCGGATCGGACAGGATGCGCTCGGCGGCCCGCAGCCCGTCCAGCTCGGGCATGCGGATGTCCATCAGCACGACGTGCGGGCGCAGGGGCTCTGAGAGGCGCGGGCCGGCGATCCGGGCGACGATGTCGGAGGCGAGGATCTCGCCCGGCGCGGCGGCGTCGCACAGGCGCTCGGCGACGATCACCGGCGTGCCGTAGAGGTCCTCGCCCTCGGGCAGCGGCTCGCCGGCGTCGACGCCGACGCTCAGCTCGAGGCGCCCGCCGCGCGCTGCATGCCGACGGCGCAGCGCCCCCGTGGCCGCGCTCGGCGCCGCGCTGGCGGGGCTCGTGGTCCACGACCTGCTGTTCGGCGCTGCCGTGGTCCGCTGCGGGATCGTCCTGCCGACCGTGTTCCTGCTCGTGTTCTCGGCCGCCGCCGGCCGGGAGCGCCGCGAGGCCCTCGCCGGCCTCGCGCTCGGGCTGGGCGCGGTCGTCGCCGAGAGCATCACGTTCTTCGGCGCGATCGGGATCGTCTTCGCCGTCATCACGGGGGCGATCTGGGGGATCGGGCGCGTGGTGCGCTCGCGGGCCCGGCTGGCCGACGAGCTGCGGGCGCGGACGGCCGAGCTGCGCCGGACGCGCGACGAGCGCGCCCGGATGGAGGTGGCCGCCGACCGGGCGCGCCTGTCCGGCGAGCTGGACCGCCTGCTGCAGCGCCGCCTCGGTGAGCTGGCGCAGGTGGCGGACGCCGGCTCGCAGCCGGCCGACGCGGCGGCCACGCTCGCCCGGATCGAGCGCGAGCGCCGGGAGACGCTGGACGAGATGCGCGCCGCCGTCGGTGTGCTGCGCGACGCGCCCGCAACGGAGCCGCTGCCGGACGCTCGCGGCCGGCCCGGCGCCCGACGGCGGCTGGCAGCTGCGCGCCCGCCTGCCGCTCGGCTGAGGCGTCAGACGTCCATCCGCGCCTGCTCGATGCGGCGCGCGACGGTCTCGGTCCAGTCGCCGGACAGCCCGCGGATGCGGCGGGCCGTGGCCGCGTGGTCGTACTCGACCCGGCGGTGCTCGACGGTGCCGTCGGCGTGGACGAGCGCGTAGGCGGCGCGGCGGTCGCCGTCGAACGGCATCCCGACGCTGCCGGGGTTGACGAGCTCGATCCCGTCCACGGTGCGGCGGAACGGTAGGTGGGTGTGGCCGAAGACGACCCGTGCGGCCTCGACGCCCGCGAGGAGCTCGGCGTCGCGGTCCGAGGCCTCGGGGGCGAACGAGTCGACGTCGGAGCCGGGCGAGCCGTGGCAGATCAGGGTGTCGCCGTGCCGGGTGCTCGCCGGCAGCGCGGCGAGGTCGTGGACCGCGTCCTCGCCGAGGGCCGCGCGGGCGGCGGCGATCGCGCCCTGCACGACCGGGTTGTCGGGCGCGTCCTGGGGCGCGTTCGTCCAGCGCTCGCCGTTGCCGCGGATCCACGTCGCGCCGTCCAGCCGCTTCAGGCGCGCGACGGTCTCGGCCGGCCAGCCGCCGAACAGCGCGTAGTCGCCCCCGAGGACGTAGGCCGTGACGCCGGCCTCCGCCGCGTCGGCGAGCACGGCCTCGAGCGCCGGCAGGTTGCCGTGCACGTCGTAGAGCAGGGCCTCCATCGCGGCGTGTATAGCATCGCGCGCCGTGACGCCGCACGAGGCCGATCCCCTGGTCCTCGCCGGGCCCACGCTGGTGTTGCGCTACCCGCGAACGGCCGACGCGCCGCGGCTGTTCGAGCTCGGGGCCGACCCGGCGGTCACCCGCTTCTTCTCCTGGGGCCCGTACGAGCGCGTCGAGCAGCCGGAGGCCTACGTCGCGACCCTGCCGCGCAAGCGCGAGGCCGGCGAGGCGCTGGACTTCGCGATCGAGCACCGGGAGTCCGGCGTGATCGGCATCACCGGGCTGTCCGAGGTCGTCCGGCGCGACCGCCGCGCGGTCGTCGGGACCTGGGTCGGCCACCCGTTCTGGGGCTCGGGCGCGAACTTCGAGGCCAAGGCGCTGGTCGCCGCGCTCGCGTTCCGCCGGCTGGGGATGGAGCGCCTGACCGCGTGGTCGAGCGTGCGCAACGGCCGCTCCCAGGCC
>JAICUS010000756.1 GCA_025935735.1 Solirubrobacteraceae bacterium
CCTACCTCACCGCCTCGATCCTCCACCCCCGCGCATCCCGCCTCACCGTGGAGTGGAAGCTCACGCTGTCCTGGCGGAGCCGCCGGGTGCCGGGGTCGGTGAAGGTGTAGACCCCGGCGAGGTCAGCCTCGCCCGTGTCGCCGTGCAGCTCGAGCCGGGCCACCCGGAGCGTGACCTTGAGATCCTTGACCGCGCCGAAGAAGCGCTGCCAGTCCCGCGCCTGGTCGTCGGTGAGGCCCGGGTAGGCGCGGCGGATGGCGTCCACGCTCCCGGTCTGCAGTGCGGCCGCGTAGGCGTCGTACAGCGCCCTGATCCTGGGGGCGGCATCGGGCGCGGGCGCGGGTGCCGGCGCACTCGATGGTGACGGAGCGGGCGGCGCCGGTGCGGCTCGCTCCGACGGGACGGCGGGGGCGGTCGGAGCGGTGGGGGGAGCCGGGACGACCTGAGTGTCCTCGGTGGAGTCGCTGGGAACCGCGCGCGACGCGCTCGCCGCTTCGGCGGCGTTCCGCCAGGTCGCGATCGCCACCGACAGCTCCGCCGCGGCGTCGGTGGGCCGGCTCGCGGCGCGGAGCGACTCCGCCCGAGCCACCGAGCTGTCGCCGCGGGCCAGCGTGGCGGGCGGCGTCCCCCGCGCGGCCGCCTCCGCCCGCGCGGCGCGGGCCTGGTCGGCCAGCCTCGCGACCAGCGCGTCGCCCGCACCGGGAGCTCCCCGCGCGGCAGCCGGCGGGGACGCGCGCGACGCGGCTACCGGCGGGGTCCCCGAGCGTGCCGGGGCCCGGCCCGCCGGCACCGGCGGGGTCGCGGGTCGCGATCGCGCTGCCCCGGTATCGGCTTCGCTCGGCCCGGCTCGGGCGACCCCGGTGGCTTTGTCCTGCCTCGCCGCCACCCCGCCAGCGCCCGCTGCGTCGGCCGCGTCGGGAGCGCCGGGCCGTCCCCCGTTCTCGAGCCCCGCCACGTTCGTGTCTCTCGGGGTGGTCGCGCCCTCCGCCACCGCGGCGGCCCGGCGCGGCGGCTCGCTCGGCCGCGGGCGCGGGCGCATGCTCCACACCCAGATGCCGAGCACCGCCGCGACCGCCAGCGCGGCGGCGGCCGACATCATCGTGCGGTTCGGCCGGCTCGAGGGTCGCGGGGGAGGCGTCAGCCCGTGAATCGGCACCGTCCCGCCGCTCGGCGTGGTGAGCGTGTCGAGCGTGGCGATCAGGTCGCTCGCGGCCTGGGGACGATCGGCCGCGTGCTTCTCGAGGCAGCGCATGATGAGCGCGGCCATCGCCGGCGGCATGCCGGGCCGCCTGAGCGTGACGGGCTCGGGCAGCACGGCGAGGTGCGCGCCCAGGATGGCCTGCGGCGAGCGTCCGGCGAACGGCGTCTGCCCCGTCATCATCTCGTAGGCCATGATGCCGAAGGCGTACACGTCCACGCGGTGGTCCATCGCGGGGTCGGCGGACGCCTGCTCGGGCGCCATGTAGGCCGGCGTCCCCAGGGTCACCCCCATGGAGGTGAGCCCCGTCGTGTGCCCGCCCGTCCCGCCCACGGCGGAGGTCAACGCCTTGGCCACGCCGAAGTCGGTCACCACGGCGACGCCGTGGGTGAGCAGCACGTTGTCGGGCTTGATGTCCCGGTGGACCACGCCCCGGCCATGGGCGTACTCGAGGGCGGAGGCGACGTCGCGCAGCAACCGGATGGCCTCGGGCACCGGCAGCTCGCGGTCGCGGAGCAGCCGCGACCGGAGCGATTCGCCAACCACGAACGGCATGGTGAAGTAGGGAAGCCCGCCCGACTCGCCGGCCGCGAGGAGCGGCACGATGTGCGGATGCTGGAGCTGGGCGGCAAGCTGGATCTCCCGCCGGAACCGGTCCACGCTCACCCCGGCGGCCAGCTCGGGCAGCAGCACCTTCACCACTACGTGCCGGTCGAACGCGGTCTCGACCGCCACGAAGACCCGCGACATGCCGCCCCCGCCCAGCTCGCGCTCGAGCCGGTAGGCGCTGCCCAGCGATTGCTGGAGCTGCTCGCGCAGATCGGGGGCCGGAGGGGTCATGCGGCTCGGGGTTGGGTGCGCCCCAATCTAGCATGGCGGCCTGAGGGTTGCGGCGCCCATCCACCCTCCGGTCACCTCCAGCCGCTCGCCGGCCCTTCCCTAACCCTCTACCATGATTGCATGTAAGCCAAATCACCGCGCCGCTGGGCCGAGCAGCGTATATGGGGGGCCGAGGTTCTCCGGCCTGCCGGTGACCTCATCCTCTGCGACATTGTGATGCCCGGCGGACAAGTCACGTGTTCAGCGCCGGCTGGCCGGCCACCCGCCACGCCGCTGGAATTGCCTGACGCCTGACCGCGCACGCGGCCGGCCGCCACCGCCGCGGCCGAGAGAGGTGCACGACGTGCCTTCCGATCCCCGAGCCCGCTCGGCCAACGGGTACCTGATCGCCCTCGCCGCGGTCGCCGCCGCCGCGATCCTGGCGCACCTGATCAGGCCGTGGACCGGC
>JAICUS010000878.1 GCA_025935735.1 Solirubrobacteraceae bacterium
CGCGCCGTCTCCGGGCGGCGCGACAAGGTGCAGCGGCTGGCCGCGGCGCTGCGCGGGCTGGCGCCCGAGGAGCGCGCGGCCGGCGCCGGCTACCTGGCCGGGGCGCCGCGCCAGCGGGTGCTCGGCGTCGGCTGGGCCTCGCTGCGCGAGCCGCCGCCGGCCGCGCTGGAGCCGACGCTCACCGTCGCGGGCGTCGACGCCGCGCTCGCCGAGCTCGCCCGCCTGACCGGCGCGGGCTCCCAGGGCGCCCGCCGGGAGGCGCTCGCGTCGCTGCTCGGCCGGGCGACCGGGCCCGAGCAGGCGTTCCTGACCGCGCTCATCCTCGGCGACCTGCGCCAGGGCGCGCTCGCCGCGGTGGTGGGCGACGCCGTGGCCGCGGCCGCGGACGTCCCCGTGGCCGCGGTGCGGCGGGCGCTGATGCTGCGCGGCGACCTCGGCGCCGTGGCCGAGGCGGCACTCGACGGCGGCGAGCCGGCCTTGGCGGCGTTCCGGCTCGAGGTCGGCCGCCCGCTGCAGCCGATGCTCGCCTCGACCGCCTCAGACGTCGCCGCCGCGCTGGCCAGGACCGGCCCCGCCGCGGTGGAGTGGAAGCTCGACGGCGCGCGCATCCAGGTCCACCGCGACGGCCGCGACGTGGCGATCTTCAGCCGCACGCTCGACGACGTGACCGCGCGGCTGCCGGAGGTGGTCGAGGTGGCGCTGACGCTGCCGGTGGGCGCCGCGGTGCTGGACGGCGAGGCGATCGCGCTGCGCGAGGACGGCCGCCCACACCCGTTCCAGGTCACCGGGAGCCGCTTCGCCAGCCGCAGCGGGACGGTGCCCCTGACGTCGATGTTCTTCGACCTGCTGCACCTCGACGGCGAGGACCTGCTCGACCGCCCGGGCGCCGAGCGCGCGGCGGCGCTGGCGGACGCGGTGCCCGCGGATTCGCGCGTCCCCCGCGGCGAGGGCGAGCAGATGCTGGCGTCGGCGCTGCAGCGCGGGCACGAGGGCGTGGTGGTGAAGTCGCTCGCCGCGCCCTACGAGGCGGGGCGGCGCGGCAGCGCGTGGGTGAAGGTCAAGCCGGTGCACACGCTCGACCTCGTCGTGCTCGCCGCCGAGTGGGGCCACGGCCGGCGCCGCGGGTGGCTGAGCAACCTGCACCTCGGCGCCCGGGGCGGCGACGGGTTCGTGATGCTCGGCAAGACGTTCAAGGGCCTGACCGACGCGCTGCTCGCCTGGCAGACGGAGGCGCTGCTCGCGCTCGAGGTCCGGCGCACGGCGCACGTCGTGTTCGTCCGGCCGGAGCTCGTGGTGGAGATCGCCTTCGACGGCGTCCAGACCTCCCCGCGCTACCCGGGCGGCGTGGCGCTGCGGTTCGCCCGCGTGCTGCGCTACCGCGACGACAAGACCGCCGCCGAGGCGGACACGCTGGACGCCGTGCTGGCCTTCCGGGCCGGCTGAGCTACGACGAGGTGGCCAGTTGCTGAACGACGCAGACCTCTACCCGCTCCTGCGGCTGTGGCTGGACCACTTCCTCGGCGGGCCCTCCCCGGACCCGACCGCGGGGCCGCCGAGCGACGACGACCTGCTGTCGTACTACACGCCGGAGCGGCACGACG
>JAICUS010000033.1 GCA_025935735.1 Solirubrobacteraceae bacterium
CACCCGCGCCGGCGCGCTGTCGGGCGGCAACCAGCAGAAGGTGGTCATCGCCCGCGAGCTGTCGGCCGACCCGCGGGTGATCATCGCCGCGCAGCCCACCCGCGGGCTGGACGTGGGGGCGATCGAGTTCGTCCACCGGCGGCTGATCGCCGAGCGCGACAAGGGCCGCGGCGTGCTGCTGATCTCGCTCGAGCTGGAGGAGATCCGCTCGCTCAGCGACCGCGTGCTGGTGATCTACGAGGGCGAGATCGTCGCGGAGATGAGCCCCGAGTCCTCCGAGGAGGACTTCGGCGTGCTGATGACCGGCGGCGGCCGCCGGCAGGCGGTGTCCGGATGAGCGACGTCGACGACGAGCTCCCGCCCGACGCGACCGTCGCCGCGCGGCTGTCCATCTACCTGCGCGGCGGCGGCGTCATCACGCCGCTGATCACCGTGCTGGTGGCGTTCATCGCCGGGGGGCTGGTGGTCCTCGCCACGGGGCACAACCCGTTCGCCACCTACAAGGCGATCTTCAACGGCACCGGCCTGAACTGGATCTTCCCCTGGACGAGCAGCGTCGACCGCTCGACCGCGGCGATCAACATGCAGCAGACGCTCATCCAGACGACGCCGCTGATCCTCACCGGCCTGGCGGTGGCCTTCGCCTTCCGCTGCGGGCTGTTCAACATCGGCGGCCAGGGCCAGTACCTCGCCGGCTCCTACGTCGCCGTGTGGGTCGCCTCGTCGTTCCACGGGATGAACGGCTTCGTGCAGATCGTGCTGGCGATCGTCGCCGGGTCGCTGGCCGGCGGTGTGTGGGCGGGGATCTCGGGCGCGCTGAAGGCGCTCACCGGGGCCAACGAGGTGATCACCACGATCATGCTCAACTGGGTGGCGATCTGGGTCGGCTCCTACCTGTTCGCGCTGGGCGGCCCGCTGCAGAACAGCAACCCGCAGCAGCAGGACGTGCCGGTGTCCAACGACATCGCGCCGGCGGCGCACCTGCCGGTGTTCTGGGGCGACCCGCAGCTGCAGGGCCTGCACATCGGCCTGTTCGTCGCGCTCGCCGCGCTGCTGGTGTTCTGGGTGGTGCTCAACCGCACGACGACCGGCTACGAGGTGCGCGCGGTGGGCTTCAACCCGGAGGCGGCGGCCGCGTCCGGCATCTCGGTCAAGCGCAACTACATCCTGGTGATGGCGGTGTGCGGCGCGTTCGCCGGGCTCGCCGGCACGCTCGACGTGCTCGGCTGGGAGTTCCGCATCGCCACCAACGACATCCTCAACAGCCAGCTCGGCTTCCTCGGCATCGCCGTCGCGCTGCTCGGGCGCAACACGGCCACCGGCACGCTCTTCTCGGCGCTGCTGTTCGGCGCGCTGATCACCGGGACCTCCGTGCGCAACCTGGACCCGAACATCTTCGACCCGGCGCTCGCCATCAACCTCACCTACATGATCCAGGGGCTCGTCGTCCTGTTCGTGTCCACCGACGTGCTCGTGGTCTACCTGTGGCGGCTGCGCCGGCGCCGGCGCGCGCCGTCCGGGCCCCAGCCCGTGGAGGTGGCGGCATGACCGCGACGGCGCCCGCCCGCGAGAAGACGAGCGCGCCCGCCTGGGCGACGCCCAAGGCCGTCGGCTGGGCCGGCGTGGCGCTCGCCGTGCTGGCGTTCTTCATCGCGGTGCCGCCGCTGGAGGTGCGCTCGTGGGTGCCGGTGGCGATCCTCGCCGCGCTGGGCGTGGCGGCGGGCGCGGTCGCCGTCCGCGGTGGCGAGACGCGGCTGGGCTGGTGCGCCGGGGTCGGCGCGGTGGGCGGGTTCGCCGGCGGCCTGGCGGCGACGAAGTCGGGCACCTCGCATCTCGAGCAGGTGGTGGTCTGGGGCGCGCTGCTGGCCTCGACCCTGCGCTACGCGACGCCGCTGATCTTCGGCGCGCTGGGCGGGCTGTTCTCCGAGCGCAGCGGCGTCATCAACATCGCGCTGGAGGGGATGATGCTCGTGGGCGCGTTCGCCGGCGCCTGGGGGGCGGACATCACGGACTCGTGGCTGGGGGGGCTGGTGATCGCGGTCATCTTCGGCGCGCTGTTCGCGCTCATCCACGCGGTGTTCGCCGTCAGCCTGCGGGCCGACCAGATCGTCTCCGGCACCGCGCTGAACCTGCTCGCGCTCGGCCTCACCGGCTACCTGTACGTGCAGATCTACGGCAACAATGGCACGCCGGACGACCTGCCGGCGGTGCCGGACATCAAGCTGCCGATCGACTCGGTGCCGTTCTTGGGCGACGTGTTCGGCCAGCTCAACCTCCTGGTGTGGCTCGCGCTGGCGATGGTCGTCGTGACGTGGGTGGTCGTCTTCCGCACGACCGCCGGCCTGCGGCTGCGCTCGGTGGGCGAGCACCCGCTGGCCGCGGAGACGGCGGGGCTCTCGCCGGTGCGCACGCGCTACATCGGGGTGATGACGTCGGGCTCGCTGGCCGCGGTCGGCGGGGCGTTCCTGTCGATCGGCTTCAACCACTCGTTCACCCAGAACATGACCGCCGGCCGCGGGTTCATCGCGCTCGCCGCGCTGATCTTCGGGCGCTGGCGGCCGGGCGGCGCGCTGGCCGCGACGCTGCTGTTCGGCTTCGGCAGCGCGCTCGCCCAGCGGCTGCCCACGTTCTCGGCCTCCGGCGCGGTGCTCTTCCAGGCGCTGCCCTACGTGCTGACGCTGATCGCGGTCACCGGCGTGATCGGCCGGTCGATCCCGCCGGCCTCGCTCGGGCGCCCGCTGCCCCGCTCTTAAGGCGTATACGAGCAGCCCGGGGAGTGCCATCATCGGGGCATGGTCTCCCGCTCATGTCTCGGCCTCGCCGCTGTGCTGGCGCTGGCCGCGTGCGGGGGCTCGACCGACCGGCTGGACCTCAGGACGCCCGGCGCGCACCCCGGCACGCTGCCCGCCGCCACCCTCGCGCCGCCGCCCACGGCCACGCCGACACCGAAGCCGAAGCACAAGCCCAAGCCCAAGCTCGCGCGGATCTCGGCCGACGAGCGGCACGTGATCAAGGGGTGGTCGGAGGCGCTGCGCCACGGCCACGTGACCGCCGCGGCGCGCTACTTCTCCATCCCGAGCGTGGTCCAGAACGGAATCCCGGCGTTCCTGACCAGCCGCGCGGAGGTCCGCCAGTTCAACCGCGGGCTGGCCTGCGGGGCGAAGCTGCTGAGCGTGCGCCGCGGCGCCGCCCACGCGGTGCTCGCCACCTTCCGGCTGACCAACCGCCCGGGCGCCGAGTGCGGGACGGGCAAGGGCAGCCTCGCCGCTGCGAAGATCCTCGTCCGGCGCCACCTGATCATCGAGTGGCTGCGCGCCGACGACCAGGTCGACCCGGCGGTCGCCGCCAAGTCGGGGGCGGCCACGCCGACGCCCACCCCGACCCCTTAGCGGCGGATCGACGGGCTGACGTAGCGCTCGCCGCGAACGGCCGCGTCCAGGCCGGCCAGCAGCTCGGGCAGGCCGCCCTCCTTGAGCACGATGCCGTCGGCCCCGGCCTCGAGCACGCCGTCGAGCTCGTGCGGGTCGGTGGTGGCGGTGAACACGAGGAGCCTGGCCCGCGTGGGCGACTCGGCGAGCGCCCGGATGAGCGACTCGCCGCCGCCCTCGGAGGCCAGGTGGAGGTCCACCACGGCGACGTCGGGGTCGGACTCGAGGATCAGCGCGCGCCCGGACTCGGCCGTGCCGGCGGTGCCGGTCACCTCCCAGCCGAGCCGGGTGAGCACGTCGCGCAGGAAGATGCGCAGGGCGCCGTGGTCCTCCACGATCGCCACCCGCTTGCCGGATGCGGTCATGGAGGACCTCGGTACCCGTTAGTGGCCGTCCCCGCAACTACGCCGGGTTCTCGCGGGCCCCCGCCGCGTCTGCCGGCACCCGGCGAGCGCACACGTGCCACCAGCATGCTCGCGCCCGCCGTGCACCGGCAGACACGACGGTTGCTGCCGCGAGCGACCCACCGTATTCACGGGGACGACCACTGCTCAGCGCAGGATGCGCCGGATCCGCACGACCTCGACGACCTTGCCCTTGGCGATGGTCTTCGAGCCCTTGAAGGTGAAGCGGAACCGGTAGTAGCCGCGCCGGTGGATCGTCACGTGGATGGTGAAGACCCCGTGCTTGCTGATCTTGCCGCGGCCGATCGTGCGGAAGTGCCTGCCGCGCTTGCCCTTGGCCGCGGCCAGGGTCACCCGCTTGCCGCGGGCGCTGCCCTCGTTGAGCTTGCCGCGGATCGTGTAGCGCGGCCCGATCGCGTCCGGGAAGCTGTCGAAGAACGCGAACGGGGTCATGATGCGCACGGTCACCGGCGCGCTCCACGGCGTGTAGTAGGCCCCGCTCTTGCCCCGGGCGACCATGACGTAGGTGCCCGGCTTGGTGGCGAGCATCTGCACGGCGCCGGTGGTCGAGTCGACGTAGCCGTCCTGAACCGGACCGCCGAGGCTGCCGTCGGGCTGGACGACGCCGCCGAGCGCGTACTTGATCTCGTAGAGCCCCGCGCCCGGCGCGCCCTGGAAGCCGAGCGCCTGCGTGATGAGCTGGCCCGTGGGCGTGCGCTCCATCAGCGGCCCGGCGGGCGGCGCGATCGCCACCGTCGCCCCGACGGCGAACTGGTAGGTGGCGGTGGCCAGCGGCTTCGCGCAGCCGTAGTCCTTGGGCGCGAACGTCGTGACCGTGACGTTGTAGGTCATGTTGCCGTGGTAGTCGACGTAGCGCGTCGCGTCGCTGCCGGCCAGGTAGCAGTCCGCCGAGGTCGCCGCGGTGCTGCCGTTCTGGTCGGTGTAGACGGCGGAGAACAGCCCGTTGGCGGCGGTCTCGTCGACGTGGACGAGCACCTGCGGGCTCATGTTGTGGATGGCCAGCGGCGCGCCCGGGGCGAGCGCGGCGTAGCTGCCGGCGTCGTTGGTCACGCTCACGCTGACCGCGGCGTGCGCCGCCGCCGGCGCGCCCGCCAGTACCGCCGCTGCACCGACCGCCGCGGCGCAGAGCTTGCGTTTCAGGTTCATCCTTGCCTCCTGGGGAGTGAGTCGGCCGCGCATCTTTCCGGACGGCGCGCCGTCGCGAAAGACCCAGCGGGCAAGATGGGTCCCGCGACCCATGCCCGTGCTCGTCGACCCTCTGCGCGCGTATCCCGACGCCGGCCTGGCCGTCGACCACTGGTGCCACATGGCGGTCGACGGCGAATGGGAAGAGCTGCACGCGTTCGCGGCCGGGCTGGGGATCGCGCGCGGGCGCTTCCAGGGCGACCACTACGACCTGCCGCCGTGGGTGCGCGAGCGTGCGGTGGCCGCGGGGGCGCTGGAGGTGTCCACGCCCGAGCTGCTGCGGCGGATGGCCGGTCCGCGCGGCGACCGCGCCCGCCGGCGGGTGCGCGAGCGCTTCGCCGCCGCCCGCCGCGACGGCACGCTCGCGGTGCTCGAGGGCTTCCACGCGCTCAAGCACGCGCTGCGCTTCGGCGCCGAGGTCCTGACCGCGGTGAGCCGCGACGCCCCGGCGGCGCTGGCGCTCGCGGCCGAGCTCGCGCCGGACGTCGCGGACGCGCTGGCCGAGCGGCTCGCGGCCGTGCCGCCGGAGCTGTTCGCCGCGCTCGCGCCGCGCGCGCCGGGCACGGGCGTGATCGCCATCGCCCGCCGGCCGGCCGCCGATCTCGCCGCGGCGCTGGCCGGCCCCGGCGCGGTCGTCCTGCTCGACGCGCCGCGCCACCTCGGCAACGTCGGCGCCTGCGTCCGGGTGGCCGCCGCCGCCGGCGCGGCCGCGGTGCTCACCACGGGCACCGCCGACCCGTGGCACCCCGACGCCCTGCGCGGCGCGGCCGGCCTGCACTTCGCGCTGCCTGTGGCCCGCGTGGACGCGCTGCCCGCCACCGACCGCCCGCTCGTCGCGCTCGACCCGTCCGGCGAGCCGCTGCGCGCCCTCCCCGGCCGCCCGCTGCTGGCGTTCGGCTCCGAGCGCCGCGGGCTGTCCGCCGAGGTGCTCGCCCACGCCGACGCCCGCGTCGCCCTGCCGATGCGCCCCGGCGTCTCCAGCCTCAACCTGGCGACCGCGGTGGCCGCCATCCTCTACCGGTCATGACCTACGTGGTGGCCACGGGCGGCTGGTCGGTGGCGGGCTGGTATCCGCCGGGCGTCGAGGCGCGGGACCGGCTCGCGGCGCTGGCCGAGCGCCTCGACGCGGTGGAGATCGACTCGTCGTTCTACGCGCTGCCGGCCGCCCGGACGGTCGAGCGCTGGGCGAAGATCACCCCGGAGCGGTTCACGTTCACGGCGAAGCTGCACCGCGCGCTGTCGCGGCACGCCGCGCCGCTGAAGTCGCTGCCGGCCGACCTGCGCGACGGGGTCGAGGAGACGGGCCGCGGCCGGATCGTGCTCGACGACGGGCTCGAGGCCGCGCTGTGCGAGCGCACGCTGCAGGTGTTCGAGCCGCTGTTCGCGGCCGGGCGCCTGGACTGCCTGCTGCTCCAGCTCACGCCGGCGTTCAAACCGGGCGACCACGCGCTGGCGGAGCTCGAGCCGCTGGTGCAGGCGCTCGCGCCGGTGCCGGTGGCGATCGAGCTGCGCCACCGCGACTGGCTGAACCGGCGGGAGGAGACGCTCGGCTGGTTCCGCGACGTGGGCGCGGCGTTCGTGTGCGTCGACGCGCCGCGCACCGCCGCGCCGGTGGTGATGCCGCCCGTGGACGCGGTCACCCGCGGCGACCTCGCCTACCTGCGCGCGCACGGCCGCGACGCCGAGGCCTACCTGAAGGGGCGCTCGGCCGCCGAGCGCTTCGACTACGCCTACACGGACGCGGAGCTGGACGAGCTGGCCGAGCGGGCGCGGGGACTCGACGCCGAGCGCGTGCTCTGCGCGCTCTCCAACGGCGCCCACGCGCTGGATTCCGCGCTCGGCATGCGACAAAGGCTCACAGGTCGAGGCTGAGCTCGGACGCCGGCCGGCTGCAGCACACGAGCACGCGGCCGTCCGGCGGCATCTCGAGCGGGTCGGGGCGATAGCGCACGTCGCCGGCCAGCAGACCGCTCTCGCAGTTGTGGCAGACGCCGGTGCGGCAGCCGAAGCCGACGGGGACGTCGCAGGCGTCGGCCAGGTCGAGCAGGCTCGGGTAGCGGTCGTCCCAGGGGACGCTCAACCGGCTGCGCACGAACGTGACGGTCGGGCCGGCGCCGGGCTCCCCGGCCGGCGGGTGCGGCGCGCGCCCGCCGGTGGAGACGATGCCGGAGGCGTAGACGGGGACGGCGCCGAACGCCTCGGTGGCGATGCGGTCGGGCGGGACGCCGCGGGCGGCCAGCGCGGCGCCGGCGGCCTGCATGAAGCCGTCCGGCCCGCACAGGTAGAAGTCGGCGTCGAGCGGCACGTCGCCCAGCGCGGCGAGGTCGAGGCGCCCGGTGAGGTCGGGGTGCTCGCCGGGCTCCGGGCGGCTGTAGGCGACGACGCGGTGCGCGTCCGGCAGCCGGGCCAGGAGCGCGTCCGCCTCGGCGGCGAACGGGTGCCCGGCGCGGTTGCGCGCGCCGTGCAGCCACCACACCGGCCGGCTCGCCTGCTCGCGCACCAGCGCGTGCAGCATCGCCAGCACCGGCGTCGCTCCCACGCCGGCGCTGACCAGCACCACCGGGCGCGTGCCCGGGCGCAGCACGAAGCCGCCGCGCGGCGCGGCGACCTCGAGCACGTCGCCGGCCCTGACGGTGTCGTGCAGGTAGCGGCTCGCGGCGCCCTCGCGCTTGACGCTGATCCGGTAGCCCGCCTCGCCCGGCACGTCGGACAGCGAGTAGCTGCGCGTCAGCGCCGCGCCGTTCGGCCGCACCCGCACGGTCAGGTACTGCCCGGGCTCGGCCGCCGCCCGCGGATCCTCCGGGTCGGGGACGAGCCGGAGGGAGCGGACGCTGTCGCTCTCGCGCGTGACCTCGGCCACCCGCAGCGGCCGGAAGCCCGGCCAGGCGGGCGCCACCGGCTCGGTCTGGGCGAGCAGCTCCCGGAAGCTCCCCTGCCAGCCCGCGCTCAGCGCCGGCACGCGCAGCGCCCGCTCGAGCGTCTCGCGCGACCTGCCCGGCAGGTACAGCAGCGCGTCGACCTCCGCGACGGTCAGCCGTTCCGGCCCGTCCGCCACCTGGGCGATCTCGTCGCCGGCCCGGACCTCGCCCTCCTCGAGCACGCGGAAGTAGAACCCCGGCCGGTGGTGGGCGACGAGCAGCGCCGGCATCTGCGGGTCGTCCATCCGGATGCCCACGCGGTAGCAGGTGACGCGCGGCTGTGTGACCTCGAACAGCGCGCCGCCGATGCGGTAGCGGTCGCCGACGCACACCTCGTCGTCGGCCAGCCCGTCGACGGTGAAGTTCTCCCCGAACTGGCCGTAGGTGAAGTCGTCGCGGCCCAGCTCGCGCTCCCAGTAGCGGTAGGAGTCGAGCTGGTAGACGAACACCGCCCGGTGCTCGCCGCCGTGCGCGCGCCGGTCGGCCTGGTCGTCGCCGTCGATGTTGATCCGCCGCACCATCCGCGGGCCGTCGACCGGCGCCTTCCAGATCGCCGTGCGCACGGTCCGGCCCTCCCACGCGATGTCCCGGGGCCCGCCGACGTTGAGCGAGAGCAGCCTCATCGCGCCGGACAGGCGGTCGCCAGGACGGGACGCCGGATCCGCAGCGCGGCGACCGACAGCGCCGGGGCCGCCAGCGCGGTGACGAGGACGCCCAGCTTGGCCTGGTCGAGCAGCGCGCCGTCGAACGCGCGCGAGGCGATCAGCAGCGAGGCGGTGAACCCGGCGCCGGCCGCGAGCCCGGTGCCGAGCCGCGCGCGGCCGGCGAGCGCGATGCCCAGCGGCTTGCCCACCAGATAGGCGAGGACGATGCCCGGGGTCACGGGGGACGCGGTGGCGGTTTCAGCTGGTGCCGGTTGTGCAGAGGCCGCGGCCGCGGAACTCGTCCAGGCGGGCCAGCACGCTCATCGTCGCGTCGTCGGCGCACTGCTGCGCGAGGTCGTCCAGCTCCGGGCCGGCCGGCCGGCGCGCCGCGCCGGCGCTGCAGCTCGTGCCGGGCCGCGCGGAGCAGCAGGTCGTGCAGCCGGGCCACCGCCGGCTCGCGCCGCGGGTGGCCGGGCCGCGGCTGCTCCAGCCAGCGCCGTGACGTCGCGTCGAGGTGCTGCACGGCCGCCGTCCCCACCGGCGGATCGTACGCTCATGCCGCGGCGCTCAGGGCGCCCGCCTCGTCCGCGCTGAGGTTGCGGTCCAGGCCGTGGGCGACGACGGTCTGCCCGGGCGCGAGCTCCAGCCGCTCGCCGTCGAGCGTGACCTCGACGCGGTCCGGCTCGAACGACACCAGGTCGCCGATCGCGGCCATCTCGGCGAACGGCGCGCGGTAGGACCACGCGGCCTGCTTGACGCCGCCGATGCCGTAGTAGGAGGCGATGCCCTTGTACGGGCAGAACGTCTGCAGCTCCACCGGGGTGAGCGCCTCGGCGACGAGGTCGCCTCTGGGCACGTACCAGCGCGGCGCGAAGCCGGACTCGTAGAGCACCAGCGGGCGGGTGGTGTCGGCGATCCCTCGAGGGTCTGGAGCGTTTGTGGCGCGCCGCGCGTGGGCCTTACCGCCGCCGCGGATGGCGTGCCAACCAGCGGGTCAAGAGCAACAGGCACGCGGCGAACACGCACCACACCGCGACGTCGAACGCGACGTTCTCGACGGCATCGCGGAGCCCGTCGCCGTCGATCAGCGCCTGCGTCACACCGAGCGCGCCGCCCATGACAAGGCCGTACAGCACCCCCAACCCGATCGCGCGCCGCTTCGACCACGCGGCCCAGTCCGGCCCGCTTCGCCTTCCCGGCTTCGCCACACCCCGCTTGTACCCGGGCCCGGGCCGCTCGCTCACTCCACGAGCCGGTAGTGGGCGTCGGTCGGCGTGAGATCGGCGCCGTTGGTCGGCACGAGGTCCTGCGGGCAGGCGGAGAAGACGAGCAGCGCGTCCATCTCGGCGCGCAGCGTGACGCTGCTGCCCGGCGTGGCCACCGGCGGCACGATCTCCAGCGCGCCGTCCGGTCCGAGCGCGGTGTGCTCGAAGAGGTTCAGCGGGCTCGGCGTCGCCGCGAGCTCGATCCCCTCCGCCGCCAGCGCGGCGTGCAGGTTGTCCGTGCAGTTGTCATGGGGCTCGGTGGCGCCGAGCAGCTCGTAGCGGTACCGGTCGCAGGCGGCCAGCAGCATGTCGTGCACGCCGCCCGACGTGTCCGCCACGAGCGTGAGCACCGGCCGCCGCCGGTTGGTCACCAGCGAGTCGCCCACCCGCGGGCTCACCCGGCCCATCTGCACGCGGCTGTGCTCCATCGACATCCACTCCGCCGGATCGCCGGCCGCGAACGCCCACGTGTCCACCACCTGCTGCCCGTGGGTGTTGACCACCTCGACGCGCTGCCCGCGCTGCACGCGGACGGCTACGGAACGGCGGGCCGGGATGAGCTCCACGCCGCCGGACTCTACCCCGGCCCGCGGAACCGGAGCACGCCCGCGGGTCCTACGTCCCGGTTGGGCCTTTTGGCCCTTGCGGTCCGGACCTGCAGCGATGAGGATCACTTCAGCGATTTGCGTCCGGGAGGCGAAGATGTTGCGTCGATGGTGGTGGGTTGTGCCTGCGGTGATCCTGGCGTGGCCGGCGACGGCCCACGCGGCTCGGCCCGACTCCCTGGCCCGGTTCTTCAGCGCGGGCTTCGACCCTGCGAAGCCGATGTGCCTGGGCGTGCAGGTCGCGCCGGTGTGGGGCGATCGCGGCGACTACACCGGGCGTTGCCGCTTCGGGATGCCGCTCGGCACGATGCAGGCGTCGATCCGCACCATGAACCGCCAGGTGGCGGTCGGGCGCGCGCGCGAGAACGGTCTGTCGGAGAGCTTCGGCGACAAGCTGAGCACCGAGATCACGAACATCGCCGGCCTGCCGACGCTGGCGGCGCGCAAGCGGATCAAGCGCGACGCGAAGAAGGGCCGCAGGTCGTGGGGTGCCCGCGCGTCGGTGCTGTGCGCCCTGGGCGGCGCGATGGCCGCGGGGCCGCCATTGCTGTATGACCTGATCGTGCACCACCACGCCGGCGCCGACGACGTCGCCCAGAACGGGGCCATCGGCTGCGCGACGGGCGTCACGGCCCCGCCGCTCTACAAGTGGGCCAAGGCCAAGGGCTTCACGCTGGAGGACGAATGATCAACGAGCGCACGTTCATCGCGCTGCTGCTCGGCTTCGTGATCAGCGTGAGCTTCTGCTGGCAGCAGCTGGACGCCCAGAGCGCGGACGGCCTGACGTTCAAGGAGTGGGCGTTCACGGTGTTCGGCGCGGTCGTGATCGGCGGCGTGGTCGCGCGGCTCGCCTACCTGGCCATCGGCTACGTCGACCGCCGCTGGTTCGACGGAGACGACCGATGAGGCGCCAGATCGTCCCGGCGGCCGCGGCGCTGCTGACCGCCGGTGCGCTCGGCGCGCCGCTGGCGCACGCGCAGACGACGCCGCAGCAGCTCGCGCAGGAGTTCAACGAGATCCCCGACCCCGGCAGCGATCCGTCGGCCCCGGCCGACGACACCGCCGACCCGGCGGACGCCCCGGACGCCGGCGAGCCCGCCGACCCGGCCGACGACAACGCCGATCCCGACGAGGCCGCCACGCCGGCACCGACGCCGATCGTGACGCCGGTCGCGACGCCCACCGCGGTGGCGGTCGTCGCGACCGCCACCCCGACCCCGACGGTCGCAGCCGCGACGCCCTCACCGACGCCGGCGGTGGCGACACCGGCGCCGGCGGCGCCCACCGTGGCGGCGACCGGCACACCCACGCCCGTGGCCTCGCCGTCGCCGAGCCCAGCGGCGACGCCGACGCGCCGCAAGGCCGCGCGGCGGAAGGTCGCGCGGGCACCGAGGCCGGCGACTCGCCGACCGCTCCGTCCGAGTGGGCTCAGCACCCGCGGACCTGACAGATCCGCGCCGGCCCGCCCGGTGATCCGGGTGCGCGTCGCCCACCGGACCGTGGTGACGGCGCCGCCGCGCAGCGGCGAGTACGTCGTCCACCGCGGCGACACGCTCTCGGCGATCGCCGCGCGCCACGCGACGACCTGGCCCGCGCTATGGGCGCTCAACCGCGACCGGATCGCCGACCCGGACGTGATCTACCCCGGGCAGGTCCTGAGAACGTAGTGGCGCAGGGAGAGCCGGAGGACGGACTCGAACCGACGACCTATCGCTTACAAGGCAACCCGCCGTAACGGCGTGCGACCCGCCAGAGCTCAGCGCTCACGCGGGATCGCGCGCCGCGGCCGGCCCGGCGAACGGGCACCAGTTGCCCCGCGATCGGTGCGGATCCCAGACAGTTCGGGCACCCGCGCGCCGTCGGTGCCCGATGACGTGTGGCGCCCGCGCGCGGGAGCCGATAGCTTCGCCGTGTGGAGCTGAATCGCAGGTTCGATCGCTGCGTCTTCTCGTCCTTGACCCTGCGCAGTGCTCTCGCGGCGTTCACCGAGTTCCTACCTGGCGATGAGGAAGAGCCAGAGCTTACGCTCGGCGGCGGGCTCAGGACCTCATCCGGGACAGACAAGTGGACTTTCGACGACCTCGATGAGTTCTTCGACGCCTACGATCGCGACCCCGACGCCGCAACGCTCGACCGCATCCACCTGGGCCGACGAGGGCAGCGCCGCCTTCAGGTCGTCACTCATTGCCTGGAAGCCAGGGACTGGGTAGACACCGAGGTCACGATCCTCCTTCCATCACGAGGACAGATCGCAAGCGTCATGGACGTCTTCGCCAGTGCTGCCGACGGCGCCTTCCGGCCGCGGCCGGCGGCACCGCCCGCAGCTCCGGAACCACCGCCGACGGTGTTCATCGGGCATGGTCGAAGCCCCTCATGGCGAGACCTGAAGGACCACCTCCACGACCATCACGGCTACGAAGTGGAGGCGTACGAAACCGGTGCTCGTGCGGGCCATACGATCCGCGACATTCTGGAACAGATGATGGACCGTTCGACGTTCGCCCTGCTGGTCATGACGGCCGAGGATCTTCAGGCTGATGGTGACGAGCGGGCGCGCCAGAACGTCGTGCATGAGGCGGGGTTGTTCCAGGGCAGGCTCGGATTCGACCGAGCGATCGCCGTTGTCGAGGAGGGCGTGGAGGTCTTCTCGAACCTCGACGGCATTCAGCAGATTCGATTCAGCCGCGGCAAGATCGAGGAGACCTACGGTCACGTGCTCGCCACCTTGCGCCGGGAGTTCGGAGCGGCCACGTCCCCGTAGCGACCATCGCTGGCGCTCACCCGCCCGAGGCCGAGCACCGGGCGCACGCGCTCGAGAACGCCTGTCGGGGACCGCGCGTGTCCAGCGTGGCGCTGTAGCCCGATGCGCACCTACGTGGACGACGACCGACCTCGCAACGTCTGGCACCGCGGGTCGGCGAGACGTTCAAGCTCCTGCCGGAGGACGAGGACGGCTTCACGCTCGAGTACGGACTGGTCACAACGGACGTGCTGGACGAGTCTGAGCGCGCCCGCGTGCGCCGCTGCGAGTGCCCAGGCGTCGAGGGCCTCGAGATGGTCGACGCGCGCGGCATCGGCTTCGGGCGGCCCCACCCGGGCGCGACCGAGCTGGTGCCCGTCGAGCGGTAACTGGAGAAGCGCTCGTCGCTCGGGACTGCCTCCGTGCTGACCGACGGCGAACCTAGGATGCCAACGTGCCGCCGACGACCCGAGCCGTCTACTACCGCGACGCTTCGGGGTCGGAGCCGGTCAATGACTTCCTCGAGCTCCTCGAAGATCCGGCCGCGCAAGCGACGCTCGATCTGCAGATCGACAGGCTCAACCGCTTGCCGGCGAGCGCACCCCCGCTCCCGTTCCCGCACACGTCGCAGATCGACGGCCCGCTTCGCGAGCTCCGCTGCCACTACGGCAACCAGCTCTACAGGATCCTGTACCGCCGATCCGGCAACCTGTTCGTGCTCCTGCACATCCTCCGCAAGGACACCGGCCGGATCCCCGGCGCCGACATCACGGTCGCCCAGCGGCGTTGGGACGACTTCCAGGAGCGGATGAACGCGGATCCGCGTGTGCCACCTCGGGCTGCCGGGCATGATGCCCCCTAGCCACGGCTTCGCAATTCCGCTAAAGTCTTTCCCACGGCAGGCCGACCACTGGAGGGAATCCACCCGGCCATCGCCACCCAACCACGAACGCCCCGGAGGGCCGCCCTGATGCCCGACACTCAGGTGCCCGTCTCGCCCATCGGCGCTGTCCACGGGCAGTCGTCACCGCGCAGCCGCAACCCCGAATACCAGGCCCATCTCGAGCGGCTCGCGCCGTTCGAACGCATCGCGCGCATGGTGATCGCTCGCCGGATGATGGCCGGCTGGACCCAGCAGCAACTCGCTGAGCGCATGGGCACCAGCCACTCCGTGATCTCGCGCATCGAGAGCGGCCAGCACGCGACCAGTGTCCGCACGCTCACGCGGCTCGCCGAGGCCTTCGACACCCACCTCGTCGTTGGCTTCGACGACGACCCGGAAGAGGTCGCGATCGAGGGAGAGACGCGGCAGCTCGCGCTCGTCGCGTAGCTCTCCCTCGCAGACACAGCACGTCCCGACCGCGAGCGTACGTACGCGGTGCGGTCGACTGGGCGGACCCTACGATCGCGCGGCGGTCACGCGCAACGTTCCCGCCGCCGCGCATGGCATCATGCGTGGCTCAACCTGTCACCGTGGGCGGGGC
The DNA here is from genome assembly GCA_025935735.1 of Solirubrobacteraceae bacterium. Next base: position 14,695 of record JAICUS010000033.1, read on the forward strand.
GCCTGCGAGGCGCCCCGCGTCGTTTTCCGCCGGTTGGGGCCGTAGTCGTCAGGGACTGACAGGTGGTCGTCTTGGGCCCTGATCTGCTCGACGCCCTGGAGTCCGCGCTCGAGCGCGTGAACGTGATTCCTGCCGAGTGGCCGGAGCCCGTTGACGCCGACGCGTCCGTGCTGTCAGCAGGCTGGGTGCGGATCGAGCCGGAGTTCCGGGCGATGCTGCGCCTCCTGTCGCGGCGCCAGCAGTGTGCGTCGGGCGCTCGTGCGCGCCGGCCGATCACCGGAGGCAGATCGCGCCCCGCGGGCACCGGTCGTGGAGCTGCCGCCGCGCTGTTCGCGCACCCGCCGGTTCTGACGACGACCCAGGCCCAGAACACGCCGGGCATCACGTAGGTCGCGGCCGCGTGCGATCGGGGAGCGTGCGGGTGACGGCAACGCCTCCCGTGGGCGATCGGGATGGCTTCTCGCTGATCAAGTGGGCCCGAGGCCGGTGCGGTGGCCATCAGCTCACGCGCGCGAGCATCAGCTTCTCCTCGTCCTGGCGACCTTCGGCCCAGGCAAGGACTTTGAGTGGATCGTCTGGCCAAGTGTCCGGACGCTGGCCGACGAGTGCGGCTGCACACGGAGCGTGATCTTCGAGACCTTGAAGGGACTCGAGGGGCATGACGTCGTACGGCGCCTACCGCCGGGCGACTTCTTCCTCTCGCAGTTGTTCGCCGGACGGCTTCAGCGTCCGAACGCCGTTCCCTGGCTCGAAGGTCACCGTCTACTGGTTTCAGCAGGACGAGTTGCGCGCCCCGAGCGACTGCCCGGCGTGCAAGCTCGCCGCCGCGTCGAGGCATCGGGCCTGGACGCCTCGCGGGAGCGTCGCGCATGGGTCCGGTGCACCGGACGGGTCCAGCATCTGGATTCCCTGAGACGGGCACCGTCCGGTCGACCGGACGGGCACCGCCCGGCGCGGCGGACCCCCACCCGTCCGGTAGCCCGGACGGCACCCGTCCGGTGGCTCGGACGGCCAGGGGTCCGGTCGACCGGACACGGAGGTACCAGACGTGAACGGCCAGGGGGAACCCCACCGTGAACCCCGAGGGGACCGCCCACACGCGCGTGCGCGTGGCCCTCTCTCAGGCAGCCACAGGTCAACGGGCTCGGTCCCGATTCGGCGCCCCCACGAGCGCAAACGGCAGCGGCGGCACCGACGACGTCGCGCGCGCCCGTGAAGCCGACGCGTGGCTCGAGCGGATGCGGATCCCCCGAGACGCCCAAGGCGGGCGACGCCGCATGCGTTGTCCCTGCCGACCTCGACAAGCTCGCCCGCGCCGTGCGCGACGGCCCGAGTGCGCGGCGGGCTGCTCGAGGACGACCGGCACGGCGTCGAGCTGCGCTACCTGGGCCGCGACCGCCCGCGACATCGGCGTGCACGTGACCGTGGCCACCGCCGAACCGCTGGAGGCGGCCGCGTGATCCTCCGTGTGAGAGCGACGGCTTCGGTTGGCCCCAGCGCGACGGTGGGAAAGCCAGTCAACGTCGCCAAGGGCCGCCGGCGACGACTGCCGGCCGTGGCGCCGCGGCGCAGCTACATCGGCCGTGCCGACCACATCGCGGGGCTGCTGGACGCCGCCGGCCGGCTCGACGCCGCGGCGATCAAGCTCCGGGGGCAGCGTCGCGCGCTGCTCGCGGTCCTGGTGTTCGCCGGGCTGCGGATCTCGGAGTGCCTGGCGCTGCTGTGGCGCGACGTCGACCTGGCGCGCGGCGAGATCCTCGTCCGCAAGTCGAAGACCGACGCCGGCGTCCGGAGGGTGCGGATCCTGCCGGTGCTGCGCGACGAGCTGCTCGCGCTGCGGGTCCGGCTGCATGACCCGGCGCCGAGCTCGCTGGCCTTCCCGACGTCGACCGGGAAGCGCCAGAGCCCGAGCAACGTTCGCAGCCGTGTCCTGCAGAAGGCGATCGGCGAGGCGAACACGGCGCTGGTCACGGCCGAGCTCGAGCCGCTGTCGGAGGGCTTGACGCCCCACTCGCTGCGGCGGACGTTCGCGTCGCTGCTGTTCGCGATCGGTGAGCCGCCGCCGTGGGTCATGCGCCAGATGGGGCACACGACGCCGGCGCCGACGCTGGCGATCTACGCCCGCGAGATGGACCGTCGCGACGGTGAGCCGGAGCGGCTGAAGCGCTCGTCGAGGGCGCCGACTGGGCACCAACGCGCACCAGCGCTGCCGGCGCCGACCGCGCCGGCTCGAACGCTGCTGAGGAGAGCACAGCCCGAGCCACGTTGTAGAGCCAAGGCAAGGGGAGAGCCGGAGGACGGACTCGAACCGACGACCTATCGCTTACAAGGCGATTGCTCTACCAACTGAGCTACTCCGGCGGACGCCCGCGAAGTGTAGGTGGGGCGGCGCTTCAAGAACCGGGGTCGGGCGTCCGATGTACCGGATGTGAGCGTTGTGACTCAAGCTCCCGTCGCGCGTGCCTCCGCGCTGGAGGCGCTGGTGGACGCCGCGGCCGGGATCCTGGCCGCGGACTCGCTGGAGGGGACCCTCGGGCGGATCGCGCACCACCTGCGCTCGCTGTTCCGCTACGACGACCTGACGGTCTACGAGATCGACGAGGAACAGGGCCAGCTGCGCCCCGTGTTCGCCGTGGGCGACTGGATCGACGAGATCCTCTCGGACCCGATCCCGCTGGGCACCGGCATCACCGGCTGGGCGGTGGCGAACCGGCGCACCCGCAACGTGCCCAACTCCGTGCTGGAGCCGCTGTGCAACAACGTCGCCGGGACGCCGGAGGTGGCCGAGGCGTTCGTGTGCGTGCCGCTGCTGGCCGAGGAGCACGTGGTCGGGACGCTCAACGTGTACCGCACGGGCGAGGACGTCGCGTTCAGCGACGAGGAGGTGCAGCTCGTCGAGCGCTTCGCCACCGTGGCGGCGCTCGCCTATGACTCGGCGCGCCAGCGCGAGACGCTGCGCGAGCAGGTCAAGCGCGACGGGCTGACCGGGCTGCTGAACCACCGCGCCTGCCAGGAGTGGCTGCGCGACGCGCTGCAGGCTCAGCTGCCGCAGGGCCGGCCGGTGGGCCTCGTGGTCATCGACCTCGACCACTTCAAGCTGATCAACGACGCCTACGGCCACGCCGAGGGCGACCGCGTGCTGGCCGGCGTGGCCGAGCGGCTGCGCTCGGTGGTGCGGGGCAGCGACGCCGTCGGGCGCCTGGGCGGCGAGGAGTTCGTGCTGATCCTGCCGGGGGTGGACGCCGAGGGCGCCGAGGACTGTGCCGAGCGCGCGCGGGCGGCGCTGGCCGAGCTGACCGTGCGCGGGCAGCCGCTGCGCTCCTCCGCCGGCGTCGCGGCGGCCCCGCTGGACGGCACCGAGGCGACCGCGCTGCTGGAGAACGGCGACGCCGCGCTGTATCTGGCCAAGCACTCTGGCCGCAACCGGACCTGCCGCTTCGGGCGCGACACCGTCCGCCCGGAGACGGTCCAGCGCGACGAGATCGCCGCGCTGCTCGAGCAGGGCCCGTCGGCCGTGCGCAGCGTCTTCCAGCCGATCGTCGAGCTCGCCACGGGGCGCGCCGGCGGCTACGAGGCGCTCGCCCGCTTCGACGCCGAGCCCCGCCGCGGCCCCGACGAGTGGTTCGCCCAGGCGCACCGGGTCGGCCTCGGCGCCGAGCTGGAGGCCCTCGCGCTGCGCGCCGCGCTCGCCGCGGCCGGCCGCCCCGACGGCGCCTACCTGGCGCTCAACGTCTCCCCGCGCGCGCTGCTCTCGCAGGCGGTGCGCAGCGCCCTGCCGCAGGACCTCACCGGGATCGTGATCGAGCTGACCGAGCACGAGCTGTTCGGCGCCGAGGGCGAGCTCGAGGCCGAGCTGGCCGCGCTGCGCGCCCGCGGCGCCCGCGTGGCGCTCGACGACGCCGGCGCCGGCTACGCCGGGCTGCAGCAGCTCATCCGCGTCGCGCCGGACATCCTCAAGCTCGACCGCACGCTCGTGCACGGCGCCCACGCCGACCCGAACCGCCAGGCGCTGCTGGAGGCGCTGATCGGCTTCGCCGCCACCACCGGCGCCGCGGTCTGCGCCGAGGGCGTCGAGGACCTGGCCGACCTGCATGCGCTCGTCGACCTCGACGTGACCTACGCCCAGGGCTACGGCCTCGCCCGCCCGGCGGAGGGCTGGCCGGTGCCGGCGCCCGAGGTCACCGCCGCCGCCGCGGCCGAGATCCGCGCCGGGCTGCGCATGGCCAGCACGCCCCGCGGCACCGCCGGCGCGTTCGCCCGCGGCCTGGCGGAGCTGGCGGACGCGCTCGCCTCGGCCACCGCGCTGGGCGACCTGCGGACCGCCGACCACCGCGCGTCCGAGCTGCTGGGCGCCGACGACCTCGCGCTGCTCTACGTCGACGTGGCGGCGGATCAGATCGTGCTCGTGACCGATCACGACGACTTCTCCAGCGGCGACACCTGGGCGCTGGCCGACTTCCCCGCCACGCGCCACGTGATCGACCACGGCACCCCGGGTCAGCTCGTGCTGGGTGACGCGGCCGGCGATCCGGCGGAGCTCGCCGAGCTGGAGCGCAGCGGCATGGCCACGCTGCTGCTCGTGCCGGTGGTGCTCGGCGGGCGCACCCTGGCCGTCCTCGAGCTCTACCGCGCGGTGCCGATGGCCTTCACCAACCGCGACGTGGATCGCGCGCGTGTGATGGCTCAGCAGTTCGCCGCGGCGCTGGACCGCCTCAAGCCCTGAGCCGCGCGCGCCAGTCGGCCACGGCGTCGGCCAACGTGCGCTCGAGTGGGATCTCCGGCGCCCAGCCGGTGTCGGCCCGCAGCCGCGCGTTGTCGCCGCGGACCTCCTGCACCTCGTGCGCGCGCACGCGCGCGCGTTCGACGACGTGCTCGACGGCGACGCCCGCCGCCGCGCCCAGCGCCGCCACCAGCTCGCGCGCCGAGTGCGCGACGCCCGAGCAGACGTTCCACACGCCCGCCTCACCGCGCGCCGCGAGCAGCCGGTAGGCGCGCACCACGTCGCGCACGTCGGTGTAGTCGCGGCGCGTGTCGGGGCTGCCCGTGATCACCCGCACCGGGTCCTCGCCGGCCTGGAGGCCCGCCGCCACCTGGCGGGCGAACGCGGCGACCGCGTAGCGGGGCTCCTGCCCCGGGCCGGCGTGGTTGAACGCCCGCGCGCGCACGACCCGGAGCCCGTGCGCGTCGGCGTAGAAGCCGGCGACGAGCCCGGCGGACGCCTTCGAGACGGCGTACGGGTTCTGCGGGCGCAGCGGCGCGTCCTCGGTCGTGGGCACGGCGACCGGCGGCCCGTACTCCTCGCCGGAGCCGACGGAGACCACCACCGCGTCCGGAGCCGCCAC
>JAICUS010000832.1 GCA_025935735.1 Solirubrobacteraceae bacterium
AAGAAGGCCGCCGCGGCGGACTCCACGGTCACGCTGAAGACCTACCGCCTCGCGCTCACGAGCGACCAGACCTACGCGACCTACTTCGGCGCCGCCAACGTCACGGCCGCCAAGGTCACGCTGATGAACCGCGTCGACCAGCTCTACGAGGACGAGCTGGCGATCCGGATGATCCTGATCGGCCAGAACGACAAGCTGAACCTCAACACCGACGCGCTCGCCATCAACGCCGACGGCCCGTGCGGCGCGGCCGGCTGCTTCACCTCGGCGCAGCTCGCCTCGTGCGGCGGCTCGACCCTCGGGCGCAACCGCATCGTGATCGGCCAGCTGGTCGGCGCGAGCAACTACGACATCGGCCACATCGTGGTCGGCCAGAACGGCGGCGGCATCGCCAGCCTCGGCGTCGTCGGCGGCAACAGCAAGGCGCAGGGCTGCACGGGCATCCCGACGCCGCAGGGCGACTTCTTCGCGGTCGACTACGTGGCACACGAGATGGGCCACGAGTTCGGCGGCGACCACACGTTCAACGGCGTCATCTTCAACTGCTCGACCGGCAACCGCAACGGCTCGACCTCCGTGGAGCCGGGCTCGGGCTCGTCGATCATGGCCTACGCCGGCATCTGCCGCCACGACGACCTGCAGCCGCACAGCGACCCCTACTTCTCGCAGCGCAGCTATGACGAGATCGAGGGGTACACCGGCTCGTCGCGCCCGGCGATCAACGAGGTGCAGACCGCGTCGCTGGACCACTTCGACGGCACGGACGCGTTCCAGCTGCTCTACGGCAACACGGTCAGCGCGCCGATCGTGCACGGCGCCAACTACACGGCGGCGGGCATCATGAAGGAGCTGCAGGGCCCGAGCGAGGTGCAGACCGTCTCGCTCACGGGCTCTGACGACACCGACACGTACACGCTCGACTACCGCGGCGTGGACACAATGCCGATCGTCCGCGGCGTCAACGACACGGCCGCCGGCATCGCCACCGCCCTGCAGGGCGGCAACGAGCAGCAGCAGGTGACGCTCACCGGCTTCAACGCCTCCACGCAGTCGTTCCAGATCTCGCTCAACGGCGCCACCTCGCCGGCGTTCGGCACCGGCGGGACGACGATCAGCAACGGCAACATCGCCGCCGCGATCAGCGCGCTGATGGGCTGCGCCACGCCCTGCGCGAGCTCGTCCGGCGCCGGCAACGGCGGCTTCACGGTGACGTTCAACGGCAGCCTCGCCAACACGGACGTCGCCCAGCAGATCGCGATCGTCAACTGCACCGGCGGCTGCACCACGACGGTGCGCACGACGGCCCAGGGCGGCCAGCCGCTGTCGAGCTGGGTGCCGGGCGGCACGGTCGCCGTCAGCACCCCCACCGACTCCGGCTACACCCTGACGTTCAGCGGCTTCCTGCAGGGCACGGACGTCGATCCGGTGTCCGTGACCAACGCCAACGGCGTCACCGGGACCGTCGCCGAGACCGTGAAGGGCGCGCCCGGCATGATCCCGGCGACGGCGACGGCCACAGTCGCGGCGTTCGGCGGCTCGGGCACGTTCAACGAGAACGGCTTCCAGGTGACGTTCGGCGCGCTGCTGGCCGGGCAGCCGGTGCAGATGCTCAGCCTCCTGCAGGCGCCCGGCGGCGACGGGTTCTCCGGGTTCTTCGGCGAGACCGCGCATGGCGGGCCGATCCAGAACGGGGGCCTCTTCCAGACCAACACCGGCAATCACGCGCCGGTCGTCACGACCGCCCCGGCGTTCACGATCCCGACGCGGACGCCGTTCTCGCTCACCGGCAGCGCCACCGACTCCGACGGCGACGCGCTGACGTACATGTGGGAGCAGAACGACGTCGGCCCGAGCGCGGTGAGCGGCGGCACGGCGCTGACCAGCAACACCAAGACCAACGGCCCGCTGTTCCGGCAGTTCGGCACCCGCGCCGTGGTCTCCCCGACGGACACGCTGCTCTC
>JAICUS010000229.1 GCA_025935735.1 Solirubrobacteraceae bacterium
CGCGCCGCGTGCCGAGGAGGACGAGCCGCGCACGGGCGACGACACCGCGGTGATCCTCTACACGTCGGGCACGACGGGGACGCCCAAGGGCGCGGAGCTGACCCACTCCAACCTCGTGATCAACTGCGTGACCGGCGCGCGGGACCTGGCGGGCATCACCGAGGAGGACGTCATCCTCGGGGCGCTGCCGCTGTTCCACTCCTTCGGCCAGACGTGCTGCCTCAACGGCGCGGTCTCCGCCGGCGCGTGCCTGACGCTGATCCCGCGCTTCGACCCCGCCAAGGCGCTCGAGATCATCGCGCGCGACCGGGTCACGCTGTTCGACGGCGTCCCGACGATGTACCACGCGATGCTCAACCACCCGGGCCGCGCGGACGCGGACGTCTCCACGCTGCGCATGTGCATCTCCGGCGGCTCCGCCATGCCGGTCGAGGTCATGCGCGAGTTCGAGGACGCGTTCGGCTGCATCATCCTCGAGGGCTACGGGCTCTCGGAGACGTCGCCGGTGGCCTCGTTCAACCACGCCGACCGCGAGCGCAAGCCGGGCTCCATCGGCACCCCGATCTCCGGCGTGGAGATGAAGCTGGTCGACGACGACGACCACGACGTGTCCGGCGGCGACGTCGGCGAGATCGTCATCCGCGGCCACAACGTGATGAAGGGCTACTGGAACCGCCCGGACGCCACCGAGGAGGTCATGAAGGGCGGCTGGTTCCACACCGGCGACATGGCCACGGTGGACGACGACGGCTACTTCTTCATCGTCGACCGCAAGAAGGAGATGATCATCCGCGGCGGCTACAACGTCTACCCGCGCGAGATCGAGGAGGTGCTCTACGAGCACCCGGCGATCTCCGAGGCGGCGGTCGTCGGCGTGGCCGACGACGCGCTGGGCGAGGAGGTCGGCGCGGCGATCGTGCTGCGCTCCGGAGCCGAGGCTGGCGCCGACGAGATCCGCGCGTTCGTCAAGGAGCGCGTCGCCGCCTACAAGTACCCCCGCCGGATCTGGTTCGCCGACGAGCTGCCCAAGGGCCCGACGGGCAAGATCCTCAAGCGCGAGATCGAGGCCCCCGCCTCCGTCGAGGGTTAGCCGCCCTCGAAGCCGAACTCGCTGTTCGGGGCGCTCGGGGGTGGGGCGGCGGGGCGTTGCGCGGGGGCGGACGTGGTCGTGGTGCTGTCCAGGTGCACGGTCGCCGCGGCGGCGGTCGGCGCCGGCGTGCGGGCGGCGGCCGCGGCGCCCTCGAAGCCGAACTCCCTGCGCTTGGCGCTCGCCGCCGCGTGGCGGGTGGCGGTGTGCGTCGTGTGGCGTGCCGGCTTGACGACCGCGCGGTGCGGCGAGACCGGCGTGGCGGTCGCGCGGGCGACGGCGGTCGCCGCGTACGTCGCCGTCGCCGTGGGCGCCGGCGCGCGGCGGACCGTGGCGCCGTGGCGGCGCGCCGGCGCGGCGTGGGCGCGGTGCGGGTGCGACGCGATGTGGGAGATGAGCGGCGGCGCCGGCAGCGCTCCGGTCGTCGCGCAGACCGCGGCGCCGGCGCCGCCCAGGCACATGCCGAGCAGCGCCGCGGCCGGGCCGAGGCGCCCGCCGCCGCCGCCGGCGGCGGCATACTGCGACACATCGGACCCCGCCGCGCGCGTGAACAGCCGCGCGAGCCAGGGCAGCCCGGGGATGAGCAGCGCGATCCGCCGGGCGCGCGAGAAGCGCATCTCCCGGATCGCCGCCCGGCAGGCCGCGCAGTGGCGCAGGTGCGGTCGCAGCGCCACGACCTGGGCGCTGGTTGCCGTCCCGTCGGCCAAGGCGGCGAGCGCGTCGGCGTGCTGCGCGCACGCCTCACCCTCCTCGATCCCCCGGAACGTCTCTATGAACCGCTTGCGGCCCTCGGTGATCGAGCGGTTGACCTTCGTGTAGGTCCAGCCGAAGCGCCGGCCGATCTCCTGGTAGGACAGGCCCTGCGCCTTGAGCATCAGCGCCTTGGCCTCGTCGGGCTTGAGCGCCCGCAGCGCCTCCACGGAGCGCTCCACGCGCTCGCCGCCGGCCACCGCCTCGTCGACCTCGCGCAGCGCCGAGACGGTGTCGTCGAGGTCGACGGCCTCGCGCGCGACGGACTCCTGGCGGCTCTGGCGGATCGCCATCGCCTCGTGCTTGACCACGACCCGCAGCCAGGCGCCCTCGGTCGCCGGGTCCACGCGGTCGAGGTGGCGCAGGTAGATCTCCAGCGCGCGCTGATAGGCGTCCAGGGCGTCGTCGTGGCAGAGCGAGAACTGGTTCGCCACGCGCAGCAACGCGGGGCCGTGCCGGGTGACCATCGCCTCCACCCGGCGGGCGCCGTCGCGTGCGCGTCCCTGGATGCTCGCCGCTTCCATTCCCTGTGCCCCTGTTGCGCATTTAGGAGGAACAGCGCCAACTTTGTCCCGTCTCAGTGACGGAATAGTGCCGAATTTGCGACTTTTTCGTGGTGGTGGCCGACGGCCGGATCTGCGGCCTATAGTCGCCTGCATGACTCCGCCCGCCGCGACCGGCACGACGCAGGACATCAAGGATTCGATCCTCGACACCGTGGGCGAGACGCCGCTCGTCCGGCTCAGCCGGATCGGCGCCGGGCTGGCGCCGCAGATCGTGGCCAAGGTGGAGTCGTTCAACCCCGGCGGGTCGATCAAGGACCGCGTGGCGATGAAGCTCATCGAGGCCGCCGAGCACGACGGGCGGCTGCGGGCCGGCGGCACGATCATCGAGCCGACGTCGGGCAACACCGGCACCGGCCTGGCGATCGCCGCGCGGCTGAAGGGCTATCGCGTGATCGCGGTGATGCCGGACAAGATGTCGAGCGAGAAGATCGACCTGCTGCGGGCCTACGGCGCCGAGGTCGTCGTCTGCCCGACCGACGTCGCGCCGGAGTCGCCGCAGTCCTACTACCGGGTGGCGGACCGGCTGACGCGCGACATCCCGGGCGCCTTCCAGCCCAACCAGTACAAGAACCCGGCCAACCCCGAGACGCACTACCTCACCACCGGTCCTGAGCTCTGGCGCCAGTCCGGAGGGCGGATCACGCACTTCGTCTGCGGCGTGGGCACCGGCGGGACCATCACCGGCGTCGCGCGCTACCTGCGCGAGCAGAACCCGTCCGTGGAGGTGATCGGGGCCGACCCGGTCGGCTCCATCTACTCCAACGAGGAGGTGCACCCGTACCTCGTCGAGGGCGTCGGCGAGGACTTCTGGCCGGACACCTACGACCCGTCGGTGGTCGACCGCTACGTGACGGTCAGCGACCGCGACTCGTTCCTGACCACCCGCCGGCTGGCCGAGACGGAGGGGCTGCTGGTCGGCGGCTCGTGCGGGCTCGCGGTGCACGCGGCGCTCGAGGTCGCGCGCGGGATCGGCGACCGCAACGCGATGGTCGCGGTGATCCTGCCGGACGGCGGCCGCGCTTATCTGTCGAAGATCTTCAATGACGACTGGATGTCGCAGTACGGCTTCCTGGAGCGCTCGGCCGACCGCACCGTGGGCGACGTGCTGCGCATGAAGGCCGAGGCGGAGGAGATCCCGCCGTTCGTGGTCGTCCAGACGCAGCAGCTCGTCCGCGACGCGATCACGCTGTTCCACGAGCACCGCGTGTCGCAGCTGCCGGTGATGGAGGGCGAGGCGCTGGTCGGCTCGGTGGGCGAGCGCGGGCTGCTCAAGCGCGCGATGAGCGAGCCGCAGCTCATGTCGACGCCGATCGCCGAGATCATGGAGGCGCCGTTCCCGTCGGTGGCGACGACCGACCCCGTGCGCGAGGCCGTCGAGCTGCTGACCGGCGAGGGCCAGGCGCTGATCGTCACCGAGCACGGCCGGCCGGTGGGGATCGTCACGCGCACCGACCTGCTCGAGTCGCTCGTCTCATGAGGTTCGCCACGCGCGCGGTGCACGCGGGGCTGGAGCCCGACCCCGGCTACGGCGGCGTCGTGCCCGCGATCCACCAGGCGACGACCTACGTCCAGCCGGCGCCCGGCTCCTTCCGCGAGGACTACGACTACTCGCGCTCGGCCAACCCGACCCGGCGGGCGCTGGAGGCGGCGCTCGGCGAGCTCGAGGGCGGGCAGGCCAGCGCGTTCTCCTCGGGCATGGCGGCCGAGCACGCGCTCATCACCGCCGTCTGCTCGGCCGGGCAGCACGCGGTCATCCCCGACGATCTCTACGGCGGCACCTACCGGCTCGTCGACAAGGTGCTGGCGCGCTGGGGGCTCTCGTACACGATGGTCGACCAGAGCGACCCGGCGGCGGTCGCGGCGGCGGTGCGCGACGACACGGCGCTGATCTGGGTCGAGACGCCGACGAACCCGGGGCTGAAGGTGGTCGACGTCGCGGGGATCGTGGCGGCCAGGCGCGGTGCTCTGGTGGCCGTGGACAACACGTTCGCCACGCCCGTCTACCAGCGGCCGCTGGAGCTGGGCGCGGACGCCGTCGTGCACTCGACCACGAAGTACCTGGGCGGCCACTCGGACGCGATCGGCGGCGCGGTGGTGGTGCGCGATCCCTCGCTGCACGAGCGCGTGCGGTTCGTGCAGAACTCGGTCGGCGCGGTGCCGGGGCCGCTGGACTGCTTCCTCGTGCACCGCGGGCTGCGGACGCTGCACCTGCGGATGGCGGCGCACACCGAGAACGCGCGCGTGGTGTCGGCCTGGCTGGAGGAGATCGACGGGGTGAGCGAGGTGCGCTGGCCGGGGTACTCGGGGATGGTGTCCTTCCGCCATCCCGAGGCCACGCGGATCGCGTCGGCGACGCGGGTGTTCTCGCTCGCCGAGTCGCTCGGCGGCGTCGAGTCGCTGCTCGAGGTGCCGCAGGCGATGACGCACCAGTCGGTCGAGGGCTCCGCGGCGGCGGTCCCGCCGGACCTCGTGCGGCTGTCCTGCGGCGTCGAGGCGGCGGAGGACCTGGTGGAGGACCTGGCGCAGGCGATCGGGGCTCAAGCCGAGGCGTGATCGCGCCGATGCGGATCCGTGGTGGGAATCCTTACGTCCAAGCGGCGGCCCGGCCGCCATCCTAGGTGGATGCGACGGATCTCGATCGCTGCGCTCGCGGCCGGCCTGCTGTCCCTCGTGGGCGGCTGGCTCGCGCTCGGCGCGGCGGGGAGCGACCGCACGCCGGCACGGGCCGCTACGCACGCCGCCGCCGCGGCGGCGGCTCCGGCGGTCGCCTCCGACGCCGACGCGGGCCTTCCGCCGCTGCCCTCGAAGACCCACGCGCGGGTCGTGCAGCCGGTGGCCGGCGGCGCCGGCGGGGCGGGCGCCGCGGATGTCGCGGTCGACCCGAGCCTGGGCGGCGCGGGCGACGCAAAGCCCACGCGTGCCGCGTCCGCCGCGATCGCCGGCGAGCACCCCGCCAGCGGCGGCTCCAACGCGGTCACCCACGCGATCGCGCTGCCCAACGGCGTCGCGCTCCCGCCGCTGGAGGCGCCCGAGGCCGTCAAGCAGATCATCGAGGCCGGCAACGGCATCGCCCGCACGCCCTACATCTGGGGCGGCGGCCACGGCAAGTGGCTCGACAGGGGCTACGACTGCTCCGGCTCGGTGTCCTTCGTGCTCGCGTCCGCGGGCCTGCTCTCCACCTCTGAGACGTCCGGCCAGCTGATGTCCTTCGGCGCTCCCGGTCCGGGCAAGTGGGTCACGATCTTCGCCAGCGACGGGCACGTCTTCCTCGAGGTCGCGGGCATCCGGTTCGACACCGGCGCCCAGAGCGTCACCGGCTCGCGCTGGGCGAACGAGGGCCGCACCACCGCGGGCTTCGTCGCCCGCCATCCCGCGGGCCTGTAATCGGCTTCACAGGCGGCTTGGGGTCCCGACCCCATGGGTCGCCCGGCGGGGGCCGACGATCATCGTGGGGGCAACAGCTTCTCCCCCCGTGAAGGACCTCCGCCTGATGCCCCGCTCCCACGCCGACCACGACCTCCTTGCCGGCCCGCCCCCCCATGTGCAGGCCGCGGTGGATCTGGCGTGGGAGCGGGCCCAGGGCCTCTTCGCGGGCGAGCTCGAGCTGCACTTCGCGCTCGACGAGCTGACCCGCCGCGTCGCCGGCGAGCTGCGCACCCCGGCCGGCGAGGTCTGGGAGCGGATCTCCGCCGCCGAGGCGCTGGCGATCGCCTGCGGCGACGTCGCGGTGATCCCCGCGGCCGCGCCGCGCGCCGCTGACGCCGTCGCCGCTTAGCACGCTGAAGCGCGGGCAGAATGCCCGTATGCCATCCCTACCCAAGAAGCTGATCGAGTCCGCGGTCGATCTCGGCCGCCGCGCCGTGACCGCGGGCTCAGAGATCGCCGAGCGCCTCCGTCGCGAGGAGGACGACACGACCACCCCGCAGCCCCGGACGCCGAGCCCGGCACCCGAGCGCGTCGGCGCCCCGCGCCCCGGCAAGCCCGCCGCGGTGAAGTCGGCCACGACGTCCCGCTCGCGCGCGAAGAAGCCGGCGGCGGCCAAGCGGTCGGGGTCCAAGGAGCCGGCCGAAACCGCCAACGCGGCGGCCGCGACGCCCGCGGACACCCCCACGACGGCCGGCCGCGCCACGACGGCCAAGCCGCGCGCCGCCAAGGGATCGGCCAAGCGCTCGACGACACGCGCGAAGGCGCCGACCTCGGCCAAGCCGTCCGCGGCCAAGCCCACCAGCAGCTCGAAGCCCTACACCGCCCGCAAGTCGTCTCCGGCGACCACGCCGGCGAAGAAGTCGTCGGCTACCGCGGCGACGAAGGCGGCGGCGAAGCCCTCCGCGGCGGCCAAGCCCGCTGCGAAGTCCTCCGCGGCGCCCAAGCCTGCGGCCTCCCCGAAGCCGGCGGCGAAGGCCTCGGCTGCGGCCAAGCCCGCCGCCTCCACGAAGCCCGCCGCGAAGGCCTCGGCGGCGGCCAAGCCGGCCGCCTCCGCGAAGCCCGCGGCCAAGCGTTCAGCGACGGCGAAGCCGGCTGCGGGCAGCGCGGAGCCTCCGACGACCGCGAACGCGGCGGCGGCGACGCCGGCCAGCGCGGCGGCGGCGAAGCCCGCCGCGGCCAAGCCCGGCACCGCGAAGCCGGCGGTCGCGAAGAAGGCCGCGGCGAAGAAGCCGGCCGCTCGCAAGACCTCGAGCGCGGCGGCGACGAAGAAGGCCGCCTCCAAGCCCGGCGGCGCGACGTCCGAGCCGGCCGCGACCGCGAACGGCGCGGCGGCGACGCCCGAGACCGCCGCGGTGGCCGCGAAGCCCGCCACCGGCAGCAAGTCCGAGCCGGCGGGCACCGCCGACGGCGCTGCCGCGACCGGGTCGGAGTCGGTCGTCCCGAGCGGCCAGGGCAAGCCGGCCGAGGTCACCTCGCGGACCGGATCGAAGTAGACGCGCCGCGCGCGGCCCGGGCAGCCGGGCCGCGCGCGCTGGTGCCCGCCGCCGCGGCCTATTAGGGTCCGCGGGCGATGCGTCCCATTCCCGCGCCCCGGCTGGGCGACGCCCACGGCCTGATCCGCGCGATCGAGCAGCGCGGCCGGCTGCGCACGGACGAGTTCGTCACCGAGTTCAAGCTCGAGGACCTCTTCCCGCCCGGGCTCGAGAACGCGCTCGGCCGGATGCGCCACTTCATCTCCTACGCGCGCTCGGCCGGCCTCGTGAAGGAGGACCGCGGCGTCGTCGAGCTGACGGACCTCGGCCGCCGCTACATCCGCTCCGGCGACCCGGACGCGTTCTACGACGTCTCGGCGCAGCAGGCCGAGTGGCTGCGCCGCCAGCTGCGCGAGAAGCACATGACGGACTCGATCTTCCACGGGCTGTCGATCGGGCTCAGCCTCCTGACGTCCGTACCGCCGGGCGTCAACGTGGCCACGCTGGACTTCGGCCGCTCGATGGCCTATCTCGGCCGGGCCGGCTGGGACAACGAGAACACGCTGCAGATCCAGGGCGAGCGCCACCTGACGCTGCTGCGCGACATGGAGCTGATCGACGAGGACCGGCGCGTGACCCCGGCGGGCCACGAGCTCCGCTCCGAGCTGACGCTGCCGATCCACATGGCGCTGCTCGACCTGGCGAGCCAGCTGAACCCCGGCGGCGCCGACGCCGTCCGCGCCGCCGCGGCCGCCGAGTTCGGCGACGCCGCCGCCGAGCCCGAGCCGCCGCCCGCGCCCAGCGTCAGCGAGGCCGCCCCGGCCCCCGCCGGCGAGGACGACGACGACGGCTACCACACGGCGATCGGCCTCGGCGCGGCGACCGCCGAGCCATCCCAACCGCCCGTCGTCCCCCGCCCGTCGGAACCACCGCCGGCCCCGGCGTACGACAGCCCGACGGAGATCAGCCAACCCGCACCGCCACCTTCGAGCGTCCCGCCACCCACGAGCGCCGCCCCGCCGCCGGTGGCGGCCGAGCCACCCGTGAGGACGCCGCCTCCGGCGAGCGCCGCCCCCGAGAACATCGCAAGCGACGCGGGCGACGCCGCCCCGGTTGAAGCGACGGCGGCGCACGTCGCGCCGCCAGAGATTGCGCCGCCGCCGAGCGGCCCGCCGCCGGCGGCGTCGGCTGACGTTGCGGTGGCGGAAGGCGCACCGCCTCCGGTCGGGCCGCCGCCCGCCGCGACGCCCAGCGGCCCGCCGCCGGCCGGCCCGGCCGCGGCGGAAGGCGCGCCGCATCCGGTTGGCCCGGCGCCCGCCGCCACGCCGAGCGGCCCGCCGCCGGCTGGGTCGAAAAGCGCGCCGCCTCCGGTTGCGCCGCCGCCGGACGCGGGAGCTGCGGGAGGCGCGCCGCCAGAGGCTGTGCCGGCTGACG
>JAICUS010000147.1 GCA_025935735.1 Solirubrobacteraceae bacterium
CGCAGCAGCTGCTTGCGGTAGTTCCACTCGTAGAGCGCCTTGGCCTCGTCCAGGCCCTCGTAGCACTGCAGCCGCACGAGCGTCCGGCCCAGGTACGTGCTGAGCGCCTTCGCCAGCTCGGTCTTGCCGACGCCGGCCGGGCCCTCCACCAGCACCGGCTTGCCCAGCCGGGCGGCGAGGTAGGAGACGAGCGCGGTCGACTCGCCGGGCAGATAGCCGACGGCGCGCAGCCCGTCGGCCACTTCGTCGACGGACGCGGGGAGGCTCATCGTCCTGAGTCTAGGAGGCGGTCCACCAGGTCCGCGTACGCCTCGACCAGCTCGTCGGCCGACAGGCCGCGCAGCTCCCGGTGGTACTTGAAGGTGGCGCTCGCCAGCGGCGCCAGCAGGACGTCGGCCAGGTAGTCGGCGCGCTCGCCGCAGCCGGCCTCGCGCAGCAGCAGCGTGACGTGCGTGCGGTAGAGGGCGTACGGGGCGCTGGCCTGGCGGACGACCGAGGCGGCGCCGTGCTCGGCGGCCATCACCGTCTCCGCGTGACGCTCCAGGAACTCGAGGTAGGCGCGGCCGAAGGCCAGCAGCCGCTCGCGCGGCGGGGCGCCGGGGCCGACCGGCGGCGCGCCGCGGATCAGCGCGTCCTGGAGCTTCGCCTCGTACTCGGAGAGGACCGCGCGGGCGAGTCCCGCGCGGTCCCCGAAGCGGCGGAACAGCGTCCCCTTGCCCACGCCGGCCTCGGCGGCCACGGCGTCCATGGTGACGGCCGCCGCGCCGTGGGCCGCGAACAGCCGGGACGCGGCGGCCAGCACGCGGCGGCGGTTCTCGGCCGCGTCGGCGCGCTCCGGGCGCTCGCTCTCGAGGATGGGGAGTGACGCGGACACGCCAATGATTGTACCTATCTGGACTACGGTCCGGTTGCTCTGCTACGGTGAACCGGACCGCAGTCCACTACTCCCCAGGGGTCTCATGTCCGCTCTCGCCACCACCGTTCCCGCCGGCACCACCTGGACGGCCGATCCGGTCCACTCCAGCGCCGGCTTCGCCGTCAAGCACATGGTCATCTCCACCTTCCGCGGGCGCTTCGAGGACTTCGGGGCGACGCTGACCGCCGCCGAGGACGGCACCCTGCGCCTCGAGGGCCGCGTGCAGGTCGGCTCGATCGCCGTCAAGGACGAGAACCTGGCCGCCCACCTGCGCGCCGCCGACTTCTTCGACACCGACCGCCATCCGGAGATCGCGTTCGCGTCCACGCTCGTGCGCGACGAGGACGGTCAGCTGGTGGTCGAGGGCGAGCTGACCATCAAGGGCCACACCCGCCCGCTGCGCGCCCGCGGGTCGCTCACCGAGCCGCTCGAGACGGTCCGCGGCTACGAGATCGGCCTGGAGCTCGAGGCCACCGTCGACCGCCGCGACTACGGCCTCGACTGGAACGCGCCGCTGCCCAAGGGCGGCTTCGCGCTCGACAACGAGGTGCGGCTGCAGGTCAGCCTCGAGCTGCTCGAGGCGTAGATGCTGGTGCTCGGCCTCTCCGGGAGCCTGCGCGAGGACTCCCACAACACGCGGCTGCTGGACCACGCCGGCGCGCTGCTGCCGCCGGAGGCGAAGCTCGTGCGGTTCTCCGACCTGAAGGCGATCCCGCCCTACGACGCCGACGACGACGGTCCCGGCCGCCGCCCCGGACCCGTCCTGCACCTCGTGGAGGCGGTCCGCGCGGCCGATGCCGTGCTCGTGGCCACGCCGGAGTACAACCACTCGATACCGGGCCAGCTCAAGAACGCGCTCGACTGGCTCTCGCGCCCGCTCGCCGAGAGCCCGCTGCGCGCCAAGCCCGCGGCGGTCATCGGCGCCAGCACCGGGCTGTTCGGCGCCGTCTGGGCCCAGGCCGAGGCCCGCAAGGTGCTCGGCGCGATCGGCGCCCGCGTGCTCGATCGCGAGCTGCCCGTGCCCAGCGCCGACGAGGCCCTGGCCGGCGGCCTGGACCCGGCCCTCGAGCGCGAGCTGGCCTCCCTCGTCACCGAGCTCGTCCACACGGCCACACCCGCCACCCTCGCCGCATAAACAGGGACTGTCCCCTTTATTTCCCGCGCGCCCGGGAAACCGGCCGCACGCAGGGACGTTCACCTAAAGGGGACTGTCCCCTTTAGGTGGTCAGCGTGGTGGGTCGTCGTCTTCCCAGAGCCGCTCGGTGCGGGCCTCGCCGGGCGGCTCCGGCAGCTTCGACGTGCGCGCGCGCGAGGGATCCTCGTCGGGCAGGCGGGTCGTGCGGGCGTCCGCGGGATCGTCGGGCAGCCGGGTGGTCCGGGCGCGGGAGCGGTCGGCCGCCTCGCGCGGCTCGCCCTCCCAGGCCGGGCGGTCGCGCAGGACCTCGGTCACGTCGCCGGCGTCGCGCGGGCGGCGGTCGGGGCGGCGCTCGCGCGGGCGGGGCTCCGGCGCGACCCAGTCGACGTCGTCGGCCGCGGGGTTCGGCGGCTCCGGCACGTGTGCCGCGCGCACCCGGGTGCCGGCGACGATCAGCGCGCCCGCGGCGAGGAACGCGCCGAAGATGCCCCACTGGATCCCGATCGGGAAGCGCGGGTCCGGCGCGCCCGGCTTGTCGAACAGCCGCCAGACGAGCAGCAGCGCCGCCCAGCCGCCGGCGATGGTGATGGCCATCCCGTCGCCGCCCGGCAGGTGGAAGCCCTTGCGCTGCGAGCGCGCCCACACGAGGAAGAGGACCGCGAGCGCCACGAGCAGCACCGCCGCCTCGACCCACGTGAAGGCGCCGAACGCCGACAGGTTGTGCTGCTTGACCTGGCCGTCGGAGATGAACGACTGCTGGTACCAGGGCAGCAGCAGCGACAGCACCAGCGCGATGGCGGCCAGGCCGGCGAGCTGGAGCTCCTTGGACAGCGTCTCGAGGTCGCCGCGCACGCTCACCGGATCGGGATGTCCTCCACCTCGGGCTCCTGGCGCGGCGGGCGCTCGAGCCGCTCGATCGAGTAGTCCAGCACCGCGCGCAGGGCGACCAGCAGCTCGCGCAGCGCGTCGGCGAGCTGGCGCGACAGCTCGGGCGGCAACGCGTCCCGCGCGCTCTCGGCCAGCGCGAGCAGCGGCCGCAGGTCGGGGAACGGGCTGCCCGCCTCGCCCGGCGCGTCCCAGCCGTTCGGCGGGACCCCGGCGCGCTCGGCCGCCTCGCGGACCAGCCGCTCGGCCGTCTCGTAGGCCTCGCGGCTCGGCTCAGCCATGCTCGAAGCCTACGACCAGCGCGCCCTCCTCGAGCGTCGCCGAGGTCGGGCGGTAGCCGGCCAGCGCACCCGGCAGGACGATCGTGCGCTTGTGGCCGTCCACCCGCACCACCAGCTCGAGCCCGATCTTCTTCAGCGCCACGTCGCCCTTGCCGGCGAACGGCAGGTCGAGCCGCAGCTCGGCCCGCCCGTTGTCCACCGACAGCGACTGCGTCAGGCCGGAGTGCATGACCGCCGCCGCATCGCGCCCCGCGAACAGCGCGTCCGCGAGCTCGTCGAGGCGCTCGGGCCCGATCACCTCGTTGGCGAAGTAGCGCGCGCGCAGCACCGGCACGGGGGCGAAGCCGGACTCCACCAGTGCGAGCTGCTCGCGCTGCACGCCGTGCCAGGCGCCGAAGTAGCCCTCGGCCAGCTCGTCCGGGAACACCCGGTTCACCACCACGGCGTCGGTCAGATAGCCGTATAGGTTCAGGTAGGTGAACGTGCGCATCGCCTCGGCCACGACCATCCGGTCCGGGGTCATCACGAGCCGCATCGACACCCGCTCGGCGTCGCGCAGCAGCTCGTGCATGGCCACGAGGTTGCCCACCAGCCGCTGCACCTCGGCCATCACCTTCTCGTCGGGCAGCTGCACGTCGAGGAACATCCGAGCCAGGGGCCGGGCGGCGGCGAGCATCGACTGCTCGCGGCCGAACACCTTGCCCAGCCACCAGCGCGCCGCGTCGGGGAACGAGAGCAGCCGCAGCGTCTCGCCCGTGGGCGCGCAGTCGACGATCACCGCGTCCCACTCGCCCGACTCGACGTGGCGCTTGAGCTCCAGCAGCGAGAAGAGCTCGTCGCCGCCGGGCGGCACGGTCAGCTCCTCGGCGGCGATCCGCCCGACCCCGCGCTCGATCAGCAGCCCGCCCAGCCAATCGGACACCGCGCTCCAATGGCGCTCGAGCTCGTCCTGGGCCTGCACCTGCTGGGCGTGCAGGCGGTCGGCCACCGGCGTCGGCTCGCCGCCCACCGCCTCGCCGAGCACGTCGGCCAGCGAGTGCGCGGGGTCGGTGGACACGACCAGCGTCCGCGCGCCCGCGGCGGCGCAGCGGCGCGCGGTCGCGGCCGCCACGGACGTCTTGCCGACGCCGCCCTTGCCGGTGTAGAGGATCGTCCGCGGCCGCATGGCGAGACGCGGAGTCTAGGGGCCCGCCGAAGGATTCCGGCACGCCTGCTGCGGCACATCCGCGGCGCCTCGAACCACCCGCGAGGCTCACGTGCCAGAGGCACGCATCGCTGTCGCGGGCGGCCCGAGGCCTCCACGGCTGCACCACATCAGGCGCACCGCCCATTCTTCGGCGGACCCCAGGGTCACCGCCTCGCGACCGTGACCGTTCCCGTCGCGCTGCCGAAGTTGCCCGCGAGGTCGGTCGCGTCCACCGTCACCGTGTAGTCGCCGGTGCGCTTGGGCGCCCGCCAGCGCAGCGACTTGGTGCCGCGCGCCAGCGTGCCGGAGAACACCGTGGCCGCCCGCCCACCGCCGCGGCTGACGGTCACCGTGACACGCGAGATCTTCGACAGCTTGAAGCGCAGCCGGCCGATGCGGTCGCGCTTGAGCGTGCGCGGCAGCACCTGGATGGCCGGCGGGATCGATAGGTACGCGGTGAAGTGCTCGGCCGCGCCGCAGTACTGCACCACGGCGGTGCGCGAGCACAGGTTCTGGAGGAAGTCGCGCAGCAGCTCGTGGTAGTGCAGGTCGGACTCGTGGCTGGACGAGCCGCGCGAGTACAGCGACCAGGCGCCGGTGTCGTAGGTCGGCACCTCGGTGCGGGCGGCGAGGTCGCCGGCCTGGAAGAGCGCGGTGGCGTCGGCGTCGCCGGTGAACTGGGCGTAGTCGTAGAGGCCGACGAGCGACTGGATGAACCCGTTGAGGATCTTCAGGTCCGGCAGCCCGGAGTACTGCAGGTAGTGCGCGCCGTCGCCGTCGGCGATCCGCACGCCGTCGGGCGGCGACGTCTCGAAGATGGTCAGTCCGCGATGGAGGACCGGGAACACCTCCGCCTGGCGGCCGAGCCGGACCGCGGCCCGGGCCATCGCCTGCAGGCCGGTGCCCTGGGAGAGCGAGCTGACCCACGGCGGCCGCTGGCCGTCGAACGGGAACAGGTACTCCCACGCGAGGCCGCCGGCGCGCTCGGAGGCCAGCCCGAGCGCCTCGGTGAGCAGCTCGTCGGTGCGGGCGTTCCTGCGCCTGCTCCGGGCGAAGGAGTTGAGCGCGCCGAACGTGCCCAGCCACTGGATCTGCAGGCCGTGGCCGCCGTAGTGCTGCCAGACGATCTCCGACGGCGGGAACGTCACCCGGGCGCCGTTGGCCAGCAGCGGGCGGGTCGTCCAGTACTCGACGTTGCGCTGCAGGGTGAGGAACAGGGCGGGCGCGCGCGAGGCGCTCAGCTGCCCGCGCGCGGCCATGTCGTCGAGGTCGCGCAGGACGCCGGAGAGCTCGAGCCGGCGGGCGCCGCGGAGCTTGCGCGCCTTCGCGCGCGCGTCCGAGTAAATGGCCCGGTCGGCCGAGTAGGCGGTCTGGTCGAGCTGGCCGGCCGCGAGCAGCCGCGAGAGCTCCCTGGTGACGGTCTTCTTGGTCCGGGACGCCTTCGCGTGGTGGTGCTTGTGGTGGGCGGCGCCGGCCTCCGGGGCTGCGCAGAGGCTGCACAGAATCGCCGCGAAGACGCAACAAAGACTGCGTCTCATGCGCATCCCCCGATGCTAGGCTCGCCGAGCGGGGAGATCGCCCGCTGCAAGCCGATGCCCAGCCGCCTGATCACCCTCCTGCTCGTCCCGCTCCTCGCCGCCGTCGTGGCGGCGTGCGGCAGCGAGTCCGGGCAGACCGCGAGCTCCAGCTCCGACGTGTCGCAGCTGCTGCGCGACACGTTCGCGAACCTGTCGAAGATGAAGTCCGCGGACGTCGGGCTGCAGCTGCGGGTCGCCTCGCCGTCGGCGCAGGGCGGGCCGGTGACCGCCGAGATCAGCGGGCCGTTCGCCGCCACCGGCGACGGGAAGCTCCCGCGTTTCGCGTTCAACGCGACGCTCAGCGCCGCGGGCCGCTCGCAGCGCGTGGGGGCCACGTGGACGGGTGAGAAGGCGTTCATCACTCTGCAGAACACGGCATATGCCGTATCGGACCTGGTGGCGAGGCAATTCGCCGCCGGCTACCAGCAGGCGCTGCGGTCCAACCAGACCAAGCAGGCCAAGGGCGGGCTCCTGCTGTCGAGCCTGGGGATCGACTTCACGAAGTGGCTCAAGAACGCCCGCAACGCCGGGACCGCGCAGGTCGGCGACGCGCAGACGGTGCGGATCGCCGGCCAGGCCGACATCCCGCAGATGGTCGACGACCTGGGGCGGATCTCCCAGCGCGCGCAGTCGCTCGGCGCCACCGGCGGCGCGCAGGTCCGGCAGCTCTCGGCCCAGCAGAAGCAGCAGCTCGAGCAGGCGATCAAGTCCGTGGACGTGCAGATCTACACGGGCGCGCAGGACCGCATCCTGCGCCGGCTCGTCGTGCACGCCGTGCTGCACACCCCGCAGGCGAAGGCGGACTCGGCGCTGGACCTCGACCTGCAGTTCACCAAGGTCAACCAGGACCAGCAGATCTCCGCGCCGGCGAACCCGAAGCCGTTCAGCCAGCTGCTGAAGGTCACGGGCGCGCTGAACCGCGGCGGCCTGAGCGGGCTGCTCGGCGGCGCGGCCACCGGCGGCGGCTCGTCGTCGTCGAAGGCGCCTTCGGGCTCGAACGTCGATCGCTACGCCGACTGCGTCAAGAAGGCCGACGGCGACCTGGCCAAGGCCCGCAAGTGCGCCGCGCTGCTGACCGGCTAGCGGCCTCTCAGCTCGCACTCATGCTGTGATCGGAATAGCCTGAGGCGCCTCCGTGTCCGCGGCGAGCGCTCAATTCAACCTGCGCCGGTTCCTGAGCAGCGGGGAGGGCTGGCCGTATCTGCTCGTCCCGTTCATCCCGCTGGCCATCGTGCTGGACGCGATCGGCGCCACGGCGGTGATCGTGTTCGGCGCGTCGGTGCTCGGCGTGGTCCCGACCGCGGCGCTGATGGGCAAGGCCACCGACGAGCTCGCGCACCGCTCCGGGCCGGGCATCGGCGGGCTGCTGAACGTCACCTTCGGCAACGCGCCGGAGCTGATCATCGCGCTGTTCGCGCTCCACGACGGCTTGCAGGAGGTGGTCAAGGCGTCGCTGGTCGGCTCGATCCTGGGCAACCTGCTGCTGGTGATGGGCGCGGCGATGCTCGTCGGCGGCTGGGGGCGCGACCGGCAGACGTTCGTGGCCGAGGCGGCGAGCATGCAGTCGACGCTGCTGCTGCTGGCCTGCGTGGCGCTCGTGCTGCCGGCGGCGTTCCAGCTCTCGCTCGGCGGCGCGCTGCCGTCGCCGGAGGCCGAGTCGCGCCACTTCAGCAGCGACCTGCAGACGATGTCGGCGCTCGTGGCGGTCGTGCTGCTCTTCTCCTACGCCGCGGGCCTGTTCTTCTCGCTCAAGACCCACCGCGACATCTTCAACCCGGACATGGACTCCGGGGAGGACGAGCCGCACGAGCCCTGGAGCGTGCGGCGCTGCGTGATGTGGCTGGCCATCGCGGGCGTGGCGGTCGGCTTCATGTCGGAGATCCTGGTCGGCTCGATCGAGGAGGCCTCCAGCCACGTCGGCCTGTCGCCGTTCTTCGTCAGCCTGATCGTGGTGGCGATCGCCGGCAACGCCGCGGAGCACTGGGTGGCGGTCTACTTCGCCGCGCGCGACAAGCTCGACCTCTCGGTGGCCATCGCCATCGGCTCGAGCGCCCAGATCGCCCTGTTCGTGTTCCCGGTGCTCGTGCTGGCGTCGTTCTTCATCGGGCCGTTCCCGATGGCGCTGGAGCTCAACGGGCTGGAGCTGGGCTCGATCGTGCTGGCGGTGATCATCGCCACGCACGTGACCCACGAGGGCGCGTCGACCTGGTTCGAGGGCGTCCAGCTCCTCGCGGTCTACGTGGTCCTCGGGATCGTCTTCTTCTTCGTGTAGGACCGGCGGGCTGCCCGCCTCTAGAAATCAGGGTCGGGCTCGAGCTCGTCCTCTTCGTCGGGCTCGTCCTCGTCCGGGTCCTCACGCGCGGACGAGCGCGCGCGGCGCGTCTCGAACGCCTCCACCAGCTCGTCGCGCTGGTGCTCGTCGATGGCGACGTCGTCGCCGAGCAGGATCCACTCGGCATCGTCGTCCTCGGCCTCGTCGATCAACTCGAGGTCGATGTGCGCCGAGTCGTCCACGACCAGGAGGATCTCGGTCTGCGGATTGAAGTACGTGCCCGGTCTGGTGAGCAGTTCGTCGACGTCGAAGCGGCGCAGGGCAGGCATAGGCGGGAGGCTACCCGTCCAGGTCGGACAGACGCCTCTCGACCTCGGCGTCCACGTCGAGCGGCTCGGCGCCGCGGGCGATCCGGCGCGCGTTGCGGGCCTGCACGAGGGACCGGATCTCGGCGCGAAGCGAGTCGTCGACCGCCGGCCGGGTGAGCGCGGCCAGCTCCGCGTCGACGTCGAGCGGCGCGTCTCCGCGCGCGGCCCGGCGGGCGTTGCGGGCCTCCAGCAGCTGGCGGATCTCGGCGTCGCGGAACGGATCGGCCTCCGGCGACGGGGCGGGCGCCGAGGCGTCGCGGTCGAAGCTCAGCGCGCCGCGGCCGATCCGGTCATAGGCGCCGCGGCCGGACACCAGCGAGACGATCGCCGCCACCGCGGCGAGCGCGACGACCACGACGATCACGATCGGCAGCGCGTCGGCCACGGACCGGATTCTCGCGCACCCCGCCCCACCGGTCATCGTCGCCCCGGCTTGGACGTTCGTCCGGCCCGTTTCCGGCACGCTTCTGGGTACAATTGACTGACCAGTCAATCTGGCCAAGGAGCAACTGACACCGTGGTGGATTTCACGCTGACCGACGAGCAGATCGCACTGCGCGAGATGGCTCATGACTTCGCGGAGAAGGAGATCCGCCCGGTTGCCTGGGAGTACGACCGGGACGGCACCTGGCCGCAGGCGATCCTGGAGAAGGCCTGGGAGCTCGGCCTGATGAACTCCCACATCCCCGAGGAGTACGGCGGCCCCGGCGTCTCCTACCTCGAGGGCGCGCTGATCGAGGAGGAGCTCTCCTGGGGCTGCTCGGGCATCGCCACGTCGATCGGCGCCAACGGCCTCGCCACCGCGCCGCTCGCGCTGGCCGGCTCCGAGGAGCTCAAGAAGAAGTACCTGGGCATGCTCACCGAGGCGCCGCTGTTCTCCTCCTTCTGCCTGACCGAGCCGGACGCCGGCTCCGACGTCTCCGGGATGCGCACCACAGCCGTCCGCAAGGGCGACAAGTACGTCATCAACGGCTCCAAGTGCTTCATCACCAACGGCGGCTACGCCTCCTTCTTCACCGTCTACGCCAAGACCGACAAGGAGAAGGGCCACCGCGGGATCTCCTGCTTCATCGTGCCCAAGGACGACACGGTCACGGTGGACAAGAAGGAGGACAAGATGGGCCAGCGGGCCTCCAACACCGCGACCATCTCCTTCAACGACACCGAGATCCCGGCCGGGAACCTGATCGGCGAGGAGAACCACGGCTTCAAGGTGGCGATGATGACCCTGGACCGCACGCGCCCCGGCGTGGCGGCCATGGCCACCGGCATCGCCCGCGCGGCGTTCGAGTTCGCCACCGAGTACTCCAAGCAGCGCGTGCAGTTCGGCGTGCCGATCGCCATGCACCAGGCGATCCAGTTCCTGATCGCCGACATGGCCACCAAGGTGCACCTGTCGCGCCTGGCGGCGTGGAACAGCGCCGTGCTGCTCGACCAGGGCAAGCGCAACACGCTCGAGTCCTCGCACGCCAAGCGCTTCGCCGCCGACTCCGCCATGGAGGTGGCCACCGACGCGGTGCAGGTCTACGGCGGCTACGGCTTCATCAAGGACTACCCCGTGGAGAAGCTGATGCGCGACGCCAAGATCATGCAGCTCTACGAGGGCACGTCGCAGATCCAGCGCCTCGTGATCGCCCGCGAGACGTTGCTGCCGCGCCGGGTGGAAGAGCCCGCCGCGGCCTGAATCCAGACCGGCGGGGACGTACCCTTCCGGGTGTGTCCCCGCCCGCCGGATCGACCGACCCGCTCGTCGGCGACCTGCGCCGCGCGGGGCTGCTCGCGCTGCTGGTCCTGCACTACACCGCGCACGAGCCGACGTACGGCAACCGGCTCATCGAGCGCATCGAGGCGCTCACCGAGGGCGCGCTGCGCGTGAACCCGAACACGATGTACCCGCTGCTGCGCTCGCTGGAGTCGCAGGGGCTGCTGGCCGGCCGCTGGGACGACCCGGAGCGGCGCAGCCGGCGCTTCTACCGGGCGACGTCCGCCGGCCGGGCGGAGCGCAGCCGCCTGGCCACGGAGCTCGCGCCGCGGCTGGAACGGATCGCCCGCGCGATCCGCGCGCTCGAGGCCGAGGTGCTCGGCGCGGGCTGATGCGACCCGTCCAGGCGAGCATCGTCGTGCGCGGGCGGGCGTTCGAGGCCGAGACGCTGTGGTACGACAAGACCCGCTGGGCGAGCTGGATCGACGGATTCGGCCACGTGCTCTCGCTCGACCCCGAGTGGCCGGCCGCCGGCGCCACGCTCAGATGGAACTCGCGGCCGGGCGGCGCCGGGCTGACGCTCGAGAAGGTCGTCCGCTACGAGCCGCGGCTGGGCCAGACGCTGGAGATCGAGGACGCGAGGTTCACCGGCACGCGACGGGTGATCTTCGAGCCCGGCCTGGAGGAGACGCGGATCATCCTCGAGGTCTCCCTGGAGGCCAAGGACCGCCTGCCGCCGTGGGACCGGGTCCTGCTGCGCCGCCGCCTGGGGGACTCGCTGCGGCGCACGCTGACCCGCTTCTCGGTGGAGCTCGCGGCCGAACGCCAGTTCGGCCGCCCGCAGGCGCGCAAACGCTAGGC
>JAICUS010000285.1 GCA_025935735.1 Solirubrobacteraceae bacterium
ACGCCCTTGTAGTCGAAGCTGTAGTAGCCGCTGCCGTGCGACCCGCGGCCGAAGAAGCGCCGGTACAGCTTCCCGCCGTCGACGAACACGTCGTGCTCGCCCGGGACGTGGAACGTGCGGTCGGTCCTGATCGTGCCGGTGATCTGCTTGACCGTGTCGAACTCGCCCGCCGTGGACAGGTGCACGTGGTCGCCCGTGTGCACGACGAACGCCGGCCGCTGCGGCAGCGCGTTGATGCGCGCCACCGCCTGCTGGTAGGTGCCGGTCACGTCGGTGTTCGGCGCGTGGTCGAAGCCGATGTGGCTGTCGCTGATCTGCACGAACGTGAAGTCCGCGCGCGGGGCGGCCGCCGCCGCCGCGTCGACCGGGCGCGAGCGCATCTCGCCGCCGCACGCGCTGACCACCACCGCGGTCCCGGCCCAGGCCATGCAGCCGAGGAAGCCCCGGCGGTCGATGCCGTCGTCGGTCACCTGCGCACCACCACGACGCCGTGCATGTACGGGTGGATCTTGCAGAAGTAGCTGTAGGTGCCCGGCTTGCGCAGGACGATGCTGTAGCGCTTGCCGGTGTCGAGCGCCTGGGAGTGCAGCGCGCGGCCCTTGGTGCTCGTGACCGTATGCGGGTCGCCGTCGCGGTTGACCCAGGTGATGCGCGTGCCCGGCTTGACCACCAGCCGCCGGGGCTGGAACTTGAACATGGTGATCTTGACGGTCTTGGCCGGCGCGGCGGGCGCCCGGGCGGCGTCGGCGAAGCCGGCGACGCCGATGGCCGCCGCCGCCACCGCGGCGGCGAGTTGGAGCTTCATCGGTTTGGTCCTCCTCTGGTTGTCGGTTCAGGCTTCTTCGCGCGTCCCGCGGGCGTACACGCGCCCGCGCGCGACGCGCAGGTCGATCTCGGGCAGCGCCCGCGGCGCCAGGCCGGCCACCACGCGGCCGGCGGCGTCGAAGCGCGAGTCGTGGCACAGGCAGCGCAGGCCGTCGCCGTCGGGCTTGACCCGGCAGCCCATGTGGGTGCAGATCCCGGACACGGCGCGCAGCGCGCCGCCGCGGTTGAGCAGGTAGCCCTCCACGCCGCCCGCGGTGAACGCCTTGGCGCCGCCGGGCGGCACCTCCTCCACCGCGGCGACGTCGTACCAGCGCCCGGCGCCGGCCGCGACGAGCGCGTGGGGAGCGCCGGCTCCGAGTTCGCCCAGCGCGGCCGCGGCGCCCGCGCCGCCGGCGGCCACGGCCACGGCGTTGCGCACGAACGCCCGGCGGCTCACGCCCCGCCGCCCGGGCCGCGCGCCGGCGATCGCCTCGCCGACCCGCTGCTCGAGCGCCTGCAGGAAGGGCTCCGTCGGCGCCGCGCCGGTGCAGGCCACCCGCAGCTGGGCGGCCAGCAGGCGCGCCGCCAGCTCGTCGGCGTCCCGGGCGTGCGAGGCCGGGCGCGCGGGGCCGGCGAGCGCGTCCAGATAGGCGTCGAGCCGCGCGACGCGGTCCAGCGAGACGGGCTCGCTCACGCCGCGCTCCGCTCGGCCACCGCGGCGGCGCGGCGCAGCGCACGCAGCTGGACGACCCGCGCGTGCCCGGGCGTGATGCCCAGGGCAGCGGCGATCCGCCGCGAGTCCAGGTCGTGCAGGAAGCGCAGCCGCAGCACCTCGCGGTCGCGCTCCGGCAGCGCGGCGAGGATGCGCTCGGCGCGCTCGCGGGTGCGCCGGACCTCCTGCTCGGAGTCCGAGCCGCAGAACAGCAGCCGCTCGGCCACCTCGCGGGTCAGCTGGTCGTCCTGCGCCTGCGCGCGCCAGAAGTCGGCGATGCTCGTGCGCGCCGTGGCGTACAACCAGGCGCGGATGCTGTCGGCGCTGCGGTCGGCGGCGATCCAGCGGACCGCCTTCAGGAACACGACGCTGGTCAGGTCCTCGGCCGCGGCCCGGTTGCCCACCTTCGCGTAGATGAAGCGATGGATCTCGGCGGCGTTCTCCTGGAACGCCGTCCGCACAGCCGCCGAGGCGGCCCGCTCCCGCACCATCGTGTCCAGCTCCCCAGCCGCCATCTCACCGGGGGATACGCACGCGCGTTACAGCTACTACGAGTTGTAGTACGCACTCTGACAACCCGCGAACTGGCAGAGTGGTGGCGTGGCGCTCGCGTTCGTACGCATCGGGCTGCCGGCGCTGATCGCCGTCGCCGGGATCGTGCTGGTGATCGCCGGCGGCGACTCCGGCCGCGGCGCGGGCATCGTGCTGATCGGGGTCGCGGTGCTCGTCGTGCTGGCGAACGTCTTCATCCGCCTGGCCATCGAGAGCGAGCGCGACCGCGCGCGCGAGGCCGAGCGGCGCGAGCGCCCGCCGCGTTAGCCGAGCGGGTCCACGACGTCGTGGGGCGGCGGATGCCCCGGGTCGCGCACGCAGCACGGCTTGAAGGCCTGCGCGCCGGCCAGCTCGGGCGGATAGGCGGCCAGCGCATCCGCGCCGCCGCGCGCCACCAGTGCGCGCCAGCGCTCCGGCTCCCGTGCCGGGTACGCGAGCGCCCGGTGCTCGCGGCCGTCCCCGTCGATCACCGCGAGCTCCTCGCGCACGTACGGGCCCGACAGCTCCAGGCGGTCGATCGCCGCGAGCGCGTCGTCACTCAGCGCGAACAGGTCGCCCTCGGCGCGCAGCGGCGCGAAGCCCGCGACGAGCACGGCCATGCGGTGCACGAGCTCGCAGCCCGGGTTGCTGCACGCCGCCGCCCGCGACACCACCACGGCGTGCGGCAGCGTCGTGCGGCAGCGGGCCGCCGGCTCGCCGAGCACGGCGGCGAGCCGGCGGTGGTGCGGGAAGCCCGCCCGCGTGGTTCCGTAGGCGAAGTAGAGGGCCATCGCCCTCCGATGATGGTGGCTCAGGAGCGGCCGGCGAGCGGCTGCCGGCCGGTCGCGCGGCGCGCCGGCGTACGGCGGGCGGGCGCCGGGCGGGCCAGCGCGCGCAGCGCGATCAGGCAGAAGGACGCCTCGATGACGAGCGAGGCGATGCCCAGCGGCTCCCAGTCGCTCTCCTTGAACGAGGGCAGGCCGGTGGTGCGGGCGAGGATGAAGCCCACGAACGCGCCGCCGGCCACCAGGATGCCCAACGCCCAGGCCCAGCGCGGCGCGCCGCGCAGCAGCCCGATGACGGCCACCGCGGCGCCGATGGCGTTGAGCACGAAGAGGACGCCGACGTAGGCCTGCGCGTCGAAGTAGTCGGGAGCCTCGATTGCGTGGATCAGCCCGGTGAGGGCGAGCAGCGCGGCCGCCGCGATCAGCAGCGGGCGGCTGATGGATGTGTACGGCATCCCCCGGGCCTACCCGGGGGACGCCGCGGGAGCGGGCACCTGGCGCGGCGGCACCCCTTTCTGGCGCGTCAGCGCAGGTGGAAGGTGAAGTCGTACTTCGTGCCGCCGGCCAGCGAGTGCAGGCGCATCGTGCCGCGCACGGCGCGGTAGCGCCCGGTGCCGCCGGTGATCGCCAGCGTGCTGTCCTTGGCGTCGTAGAACGGCCCCTGGACCACGATCTGCCCGCCCTTGAGGAACGTCGTCCACGTGCACTCGTAGGACGCGCCGGCCACGACGCGGACGCAGTAGCCCTGGTCGGAGCCGACCTGCCGGGCGTCGGCCCGGTTGAACACCGGGTTGGCGAAGGTGAGGATGTCGCCCGCGCTGTCGCCGGCGGCGCCCGTGTCGGTCGTCGCGTCGGTGAGCGCGTGCTCGACCACCCGGATCGTCTTCCGCGGTGCCGCGGAGGCGGGCGCCGCGAGCGCGCCCGCCACGACGAAGGTGGCCAGGACTGCCGGTAGTCGCTGCATGGGAAGCCTCCCTTGTCAGCCGGCGCGCTCCGCGCCGGTGGGCTCGAGCGTGTCGTGGACGTGGCGCGAGACTCCGCGATCCGGCCGTCCGATCGCGAAGTACACCGCGCCCACCACCGCGATCACGACGATGACGGTGAGCGTGATCCAGTCGAGGTTGAAGAACGCCCGCGGGCTGTCGAGGCCGCTCGGGAACGCCACGTTGACGAACATCAGCCCCAGGTACACGGCGGCGATGATCGACACCGTCCAGCCCCAGCGCCCGAGCGTGAAGCTGCCCTCGGGCACCCAGCCGCGGGCGCGGGCGATGATCGACGCCAGCACGGTGAGCAGGAACGACAGGTAGATGCCGCTGACGCCGAAGGAGACGAGCGCGACCAGCGCGTTCGTGTTCGCCGGGTAGGTGATGAACCAGATGTGCACGTCGTGCGTGGGCGACGGGAACACCAGCAGCACGAACAGCACGGTCACCACCAGGCCGCCGAGCAGCGCGTTGACCGGCGTCTTGAAGCGCGGGTGCACCTTGCCGAGCCAGCTCGACGCGGGCAGCGCGCCGTCGCGGGCGTAGGAGAACGCCAGCCGGCTGCCGGCGCCCTGCACCGAGGTGCCGCAGGAGAAGAAGGCGAAGATGATCAGCAGCAGCAGGAAGTCCTGCACGCCGGTGGACAGCGAGCCGAGGATGAACGGCACGCCGCCGCCGTCGACCGTCGCGCCGACCGGGTTGTTCTCGGGCATGGCCAGCAGCAGGCTCGCGGTCAGCACCAGCGAGGCGATGCCGCCCCAGATCAGCGCCAACCGCATCGCCCGCGGCACGCTGCGGCCGGCGTCCTTGGTCTCCTCGGAGATGTCGCCGGCCGACTCGAAGCCGTAGAAGATGTAGACGGGCGCCAGCACCGCGACCAGCGCGGCGGCCGGGAACCACGACCCGTGGAAGTCGAGCTTGAGCGGGTTGCTCGCCGCGTGCTCCACGCCCTGGCTGGAGAACAGGAAGCCGAGGTCGTGGTGGAAGCCGTGGATCAGCAGGATCAGCGCGATCCCGAACGTGCCCAGCACCTCGACGTAGACGCCGAACTGCGCCACCCGCGCCATCACCCGCGCGCCGGTGATGTTCAGCGTCGTCTGGATGCCCAGCAGGATCAGCGTGACCACGAGGATCGTGCCGTGCTTGGTCGGGTCGAGGTTCCAGCCGAAGAAGTTGTGGGTGAGCGCCGCGACGTAACTGACGACGCCAGTGTCCACCGAGGCGACGGTGACCAGCAGCGCGATCCCGTAGAACCAGCCGACGAACCAGCCGAAGCCGGGTCCGACCGAGAACTTCGAGTACTGATAGAGCGCGCCGGCCACGGGATAGTGGCTGGCCAGCTCGCCGAACACGAGCGCCACGAACAGCATCCCGACGACCGGCAGGATCGTCAGCCACAGGTAGGCGGGGCCGCCGGTGCCCACGCCGAGCACGAACAGCGAGTAGATCCCGACCATCGGCGACAGGTAGGTGAACGCGACCGAGAAGTTCGCGAACAGCCCGAGCACGCGGTTGAGCTGCGGCGTGTAGCCGAGGCTCTGCAGTCGCGCGTCGTCGTCGGATCCGACCGGGGCCCGTGTGGTGGCCATGCCTGCTCTCCTCCTCACCCTCGACCTGCGATGGAAACTAGCCTATGGTTTTATAGCTTTGACTGTCAAGCCGTCCTCCGTGGGCCTGACGACGGCCGCCGCGCGCACGCTGCTCGCGCCGCTGGAGGAGTCCGGCGGGCGGGCGGACCTGATCGCCCGCCGGCTCGAGGCGGCGATCCGCCGCGGGCTGCTGCTGGACGGCGAGCGGCTGCCGGCCGAGCCAGAGCTCGCCGCCCGGCTCGGGGTGTCCACCGTCACCCTGCGCGAGGCGCTGACCGTCCTGCGCGGGCAGGGCCTGGTCACCACCCGCCGCGGCCGGGGCGGCGGCAGCTTCGTCCGCGCGCCGGCGGACCGCGGGGCGCCGCTGCAGCGCTTCGGGATCGGCGAGCTGCGCGACCTGGGCGACCAGCGCCGAGCGATCTCCGGCGCGGCGGCCCGCCTGGCGGCCGAGCGCGCGCAGCCGGAGGAGATCCGCCGCCTGGAGGAGCAGGTGCAGCGCCTGGACACGGCTGCCACCGCGGCCGAGCGCCGGCGGGCCACCGCCGAGCTGACACTCGCCGTGGCCGCCGCCTCCCAGTCGCCGCGGCTGACCGACGAGGAGGCCCGGCTGCGCTCCGAGCTCGGCGACCTCGACCTCGGCGACGAGGCCCCGGCGGGCGACCGGCGGCGGCTCGTGGCGGCGATCGCGGCGCGCGACGCCGCGCTGGCGGGACGGCTGGCCGAGGAGCTCGTCGCCGCCGAGACCGAGCGGCTCATCCGCGGGCGCCTGGCATCCCCGGGCGCGCTCCCGGGCGGCCTGGAGGACGTCGCGGCCGAGCTCGACCGGCTGTTCGCCGGGCTGGAGGAGCTGGGCGGGCGCTTCGGCGCGCTGGCCCCGCAGCGGCGCGACGACCTGCCGCCCCTGCGCCCGGCGATCCTCGCGCTGCTGGACGAGCACGCCGAGCTCGTGGCGGGGACGGGGATCGTCACCGCGCCGGGGCTGCTCGCCGACGCCCCGCACTGGCTGGAGTGGTGGTGGACCGGCGCGCGCGGGACGCCGGAGCCGCTGCGGGTCAACCTCGACCCGGCGGCGCCGGACTTCTACGACTACACCACGACGGACTGGTGGCGGGCGCGCGAGCCGAGCATGACCGGGCCGTATGTCGACTACGCCTGCACGAACGCCTACGCGCTCACGCTCTCGGTCCCGGTGGCGGGCCCGGGCGGGAGGCTCGGCGTCGCCGCCGCCGACGTCCCGCTGGCGAGCCTCGAGACGCGCCTGCTCCCGCCGCTCGCCGCGCTCGGCCGCCCGGCCGCGCTGGTCAGCGCCGAGGGCCGGGTGATCGCCTCGAGCTCGCCGGCGGCGCTGCCCGGGCAGCGGCTCGAGGCGGCGGGCGGCGAGGCCTCCCCCGTGCGGTCCTGGCGGCTCGTCGAGCTCAGCGATTGTGGTTGACGACCTCGACGTTGAGCCCGTCGGGGTCCAGGACGAACGCGCCGTAGTAGCCCGGGTGGTAGACGGCGCGCTCGCCGGGGCCGCCGTTGTCCGCGTAGCCCGCGGCGAGCGCGGCGGCGTGGAACGCCCGCACGGTCGCGTCGTCGCGCGCCGGGAACGCGATGTGGACGTGCCGCGTGGGCGGCCGCCCGTCGGCGATCAGCGAGAAGCTGAAGTCCGCGCCGGCCAGCGTGACGTGGTCCGGCTCGTCCACCGCGAGCCGGAGCCCGGCGTGCGGGGCGATCGTCGTGTAGAAGCGCCGGGACGCGGCGGCGTCGCGCACGCGCAGCCAGAGGTGGTCGATCTGACCGTCGGGCACGGGGTCCGCGCGGTCGGTGTGCACCGCCTCGGCGCTGTTGCCGTCCGGGTCGAGCAGGAAGCCGCCGTAGTAGTCCGGGCCGTAGACCGGTCGCGGGCCGGGCGGGCCGTCGTCGCGGTGGCCGGCGTCGATCCCCGCCTGCCAGAACGCGTCCACGGCCGCGCGGGACGGCGCGCGAAAGCCGACGTGCAGGCCCCGGGTCACGGGGTGCTCGCGGTCCGTCGGCATGATGTCCCAGTCCTCCCACTCGACGATCTCGGCGTCCGCGTGGACCGGCTCGGCGCCCAG
>JAICUS010000400.1 GCA_025935735.1 Solirubrobacteraceae bacterium
CTTCCGTTCTGCACGGCCCGCATGTTCGGGCGGGCCGGCAAGCGATCGGTAATGGCTCGGTTAAGCCAGCGCCACGACCGCCTCGACCTCGACCGGCATGCCGAACGGCAGCGCGGCCGCGCCGATCGCCGAGCGGGCGTGGCGCCCGGCGTCGCCCCAGAGCTCCAGGATCAGGTCGCTGAACCCGTTGATCACGGCCGGGGTGGCGTCGAACCCCTCGGCGCAGCGGACGAACCCGAGCACCTTCAGCCAGGCCGAGATGCGGTCCAGGTCGCCCAGCTCGCGCTCGAGCGAGGCGAGCATCGACAGCGCCGTCGCCCGGGCCGCCTCATAGCCCTGCTCGGCCGACACTTCCGCCCCCACGCGCCCGAGGACGAGGGGCCGCTCGCCGTCGAACGGCCCGTGCCCGGAGACGTAGGCGAGGCCGCCGTGCACCCGCACGGTCTCGAACGGCAGCCGCACGCCCGCCGGCGCGGCCATCGGCGCCGGCAGGGTGAGCCCGAGCCCACCCAGCCGGTCGTCGATCGCGCCCATGCGTCAGCCGGCGAGGTCGAAGCGGTCGAGCTCCATCACCTTCACCCAGGCGGCGACGAAGTCGCTGACGAACTTCTCGCGCGCGTCGTCGGAGGCGTAGACCTCGGCGAGCGCCCGCAGCTCGGAGTTGGAGCCGAAGACCAGGTCGACGCGACTGCCGGTCCAGCGCAGCTCGCCGGTGGCCTCGTCGCGGCCCTCGTAGACGCCGTCGGCGGATTTCGCCCACTTCGTGCCCAGGTCGAGCAGGTTCACGAAGAAGTCGTTGGTCAGCGTCTCCGGGCGCGACGTGAAGACCCCCAGCGGCGAGTCCTGGTGATTGGCGCCCAGCACGCGCAGGCCGCCGACGAGCACGGTCATCTCGGGCGCGCTGAGGGTCAGCAGGTTCGCCCGGTCGAGCAGCAGGTACTCGGCCGGCAGCCGGTGGCCGTCGCGCAGGTAGTTGCGGAACCCGTCCGCGGTCGGCTCCAGCGGGGCGAAGGAGTCGGGGTCCGTCCACTCCGCCGTGGCGTCGGTGCGCCCGGGCACGAACGGGACCTCGACCGCGAAGCCGGCCCGCCGGGCCGCCTCCTCGACGCCCGCGCAGCCCGCCAGCACGATCAGGTCGGCCAGCGAGATCGCCTTGCCCGAGCCGTTCTGGCCGCCGGCGAAGTCGGCCTGGATCTCCTCCAGCTTGGCCAGCACCTTGGCCAGCTCGGCGGGCTCGTTGACCGCCCAGTCCTTCTGCGGCTCCAGGCGGATGCGGGCGCCGTTGGCCCCGCCGCGCTTGTCGCTGCCCCGGAACGTCGACGCCGACGCCCAGGCGGTGGACACCAGCTGGGACACGGTCAGCCCCGACGCGAGGATCTGGTCCTTCAGCGCGGCGACGTCCTGCGGCCCGACGAGCTCGTGCCGGACGGGCGGGACCGGGTCCTGCCAGATCAGCGTCTCCTGCGGGACCTCGGGCCCGAGGTAGCGCTCGATCGGCCCCATGTCGCGGTGCGTGAGCTTGAACCACGCCCGCGCGAACGCGTCGGCCAGCTCGTCCGGGTGCTCGAGGAAGCGCCGGGAGATCGGCCCGTAGATCGGGTCGAGGCGCAGCGAGAGGTCGGTGGTGAGCATCGTCGGCGGGCGGCGGTCCTCGGCGTCGATCGGGCCCGGCATGATGCCCGCGCCGGCGCCGTCCTTCGCCACCCACTGGTTGGCCCCGGCGGGGCTCTTGGTCAGCTCCCACTCGAAGCCGAACAGCGTCTCCAGGAAGCTGTTGTCCCACTGCGTCGGCGTGGGCGTCCAGACGACCTCGAGCCCGCTGGTGATCGTGTCCGCGCCGCGGCCGCTGGCGTAGCTGTTGGCCCAGCCCAGGCCCTGCGCCTCCAGCGGCGCGCCCTCGGGCTCCGGCCCGACGTGGGCGTCGGCGTCGGCCGCGCCGTGGGTCTTGCCGAACGTGTGGCCGCCGATGATCAGCGCGGCGGTCTCCTCGTCGTTCATCGCCATGCGGGCGAACGTCTCGCGGATGTCCTTCGCGGCGGCGAGCGGGTCCGGGTTGGCGTTCGGGCCCTCCGGGTTGACGTAGATCAGGCCCATCTGGACGGCGGCATACGGCTCCTCGAGCTCGCGCTCGCCGTGGTAGCGCTCGTCGCCCAGCCAGATGGTCTCCGGCCCCCAGTAGGTGTCCTCGTCGGGCTCCCACACGTCCTCGCGGCCGCCGGCGTAGCCGAACGTCTCGAAGCCCATCGACTCCAGCGCGACGTTGCCGGCGAGGACCATCAGGTCGGCCCAGGAGATCTTCTGGCCGTACTTCTGCTTGACCGGCCACAGCAGCCGGCGGGCCTTGTCGAGGTTCGCGTTGTCGGGCCAGCTGTTGATCGGGGCGAAGCGCTGCTGGCCGCCGCCGGCGCCGCCGCGGCCGTCGCCGATGCGGTAGGTGCCGGCGCTGTGCCAGGCCATGCGGATGATCAGCGGCCCGTAGTGGCCGTAGTCGGCCGGCCACCAGTCCTGCGAGGTCGTGAGGACCTCGGCGATGTCCTGCTTGACCGCCGCCAGGTCGAGCGAGTTGAACGCCGCCGCGTAGTCGAAGTCCTCGCCCAGCGGGTTCCCCACCGCGGGGTTCTTGGCCAGGACGCGCAGATTCAGGCGATCCGGCCACCAGCCGCGGCTCCCCCCGCCCTGGGTCGGGTGCAGCGCGCGCTCGGGTGCGACCGGGCAACCCGCCCGGGTCGAGTCGCTCATCTCTCCGACGACGGCATCAGGCGTTTCAGACAAGGGATCCCTTTCCGGAGCATTCGGGGCAGAGCCCCCAGTAGATGACCTCGGCCTCGTCGATCGCGAACCCGTGATCTTGGGCGGCGGTCAGGCAGGGCGCGGCGCCGACCGCGCAGTCGACGTCGGCCATGGCGCCGCAGGACCGGCACACGACGTGGTGGTGGTTGTCGCCGACCCGCCGCTCGTAGCGCGCCACGGAGCCCCGCGGCTGGATGCGCCGCAGCAGGCCGGCGTCGGTCAGCGTCCGCAGCCCGTCATAGACCGCCTGCTGCGAGACGCCGCCGAGCTGCTCGCGCACGCGGTCGACGATCGAGTAGGTGTCGGCGTGCGGGAGCTCGTGCACCGCGCCCAGCACCGCGACCCGGGGGCGGGTCACGTGCAGGGACGCGTCGCGCAGCATGCGCTCGAGCTCCGAGGTGGCCGGCACCGCTCCCAGTGTGCCACGAATCTGGAAAGACTCCAAATTTTCCAGCGTCGTTAGAGTCGCGTGAACTTCATCCGGAGGGGAGGGATCGCATGCGAGGGTGGCGAGCCGCGACGATCGCGGCGGTGGCGGTGAGCGGACTGTGGCCGGCCGGCGCGGCGGCGCACGGCCACGGCGTGCCGGTGCGGATCGACGTGCTGTCCAGCCGGCCGGACCAGGTCAGCGGCGGCGACGCGCTGGTGCGCCTGCAAGCGCCGTACGGCCTGCTGCGCCGGCTGCGACTGGAGCGCAACGGCACGGACGTGACCGGCGCGCTGCGGTGGCGCGACGGCGGGCTGACCGGGGTCGTCGACGGGCTCTCGGTGGGCGCCAACGAGCTGACCGCCGTCTGGCACCGCCACGCCTTCGCCCACCTGCGGGTGACGAACTACCCGATCACCGGCCCGATGTTCTCCGGCCCGCAGCAGGCGCCGTTCGTCTGCAAGACCAACCAGCCCCAGACGCCGCTCAACGACTCGCTGGGCGAGCCGATCGTCGACAACCAGTCGGGCGACGGCTTCCGCGTGCTCAACCCGGACGGCACGACCGCCGGCTGGAGCCGGAACTGCAGCGCGCACACGGTCGTCGACTTCCTCTACCGCACGACCGGCGGGGCGTGGAAGGCGCTGCCCGCCGGCGGGCGCCCGGCCGACATGGCGCAGACCACCACGCTCGACGGCCGCACCGTCGACTTCATCGTGCGCCGCGAGCGCGGCACGATCGACCGCTTCATCTACTCCTACGCCATGCTCGCCCCGGCCGGCGCGTCGGACTCCGACACGTCGCTGTGGAACCGCCGGCTGGTCTACGCGTTCGACGGCGGCGTGGCGATCGGCCACAGCCAGGGCAAGCTCGGCAGCTCGTCCGTCGATCCCGACATCCTCGGCCAGGGCTACGCGATCGTCCACTCCAGCGGGACGGACACGAACACCCACTACAACCTCCAGCTGGGCGGCGAGGTCGCGCTGATGACCAAGGAGCGCTTCGTGGAGCGCTACGGCGTGCCGCTCTACACGGTCGGCGTCGGCGGCTCCGGCGGCGCGATCCAGCAGTACGTCTACGGCCAGAACGAGCCGCAGCTGCTCGACGCCGGGATCGCGGTCAAGTCCTACCCCGACATGACCACCCAGACGATCCACGTCGGCGACTGCGAGCTGCTCGAGCACTACATGGACGTCACCGACGCGGCCAACCCGAAGTGGCGCAACTGGGACAACCGCGAGTGGCTGATCGGGCTGAGCGGCAACCCCGCTTTCCCGAACCCCTACACCGGCCAGGCGGGCAGCGACGAGTGCGTCAACGGCTGGCGCGGGTTGACGCCGCTCGCGCTGAACCCGCTGTTCGGCACCGCCGGCGCGGGCTCGGAGCGGATGGACCCGGCGGCGATGGCGGCGATCCGCTGGACGCACTGGGACGACGCGCGCAACGTCTACGGCATCGCCCCCGACGGCTGGGCGCGCAACCCGTGGGACAACACCGGCGTCCAGTACGGCCTGCAGGCGCTGCGCGACGGGCACATCAGCGCGGCCGAGTTCCTCGACCTCAACGCGCAGGTCGGCACGTGGAAGGAGGCCCAGGACATGGTCCAGGAGGGCCAGCCCTTCCTGCCGGCCGGCGGGTTCGACCCGTGGAGCTCGCGCAACATGCGCCTGAGCCCCGACGGCGGCGTGACGCCGGCTCCGCGGCGCAGCGGCGACGTGATCGCGATGCGCAACGCCTACGAGAAGGGCCTGTACTTCGACGGCGACGTCGACATGCCGATCCTCGACATCCGGCCCTACCTCGAGGAGAAGCTCGACATGCACAACGCGCACCAGTCGTTCGCCTCGCGGCAGAGGATGCTCGACTTCGACGGCGACGCGTCCAACCAGGTGATCTGGTTCTGGGGCCAGAACGGCGGCGACCGGCTGATGCTGCCGCAGGCGTTCCAGGTGATGGACCAGTGGATGGCCAACCTGCACGCGCACCCGTGGCGCGGCGTCGCCGCCAACAAGCCCGCCGGCGCCGTCGACGGCTGCTTCACGGACACGGCGCAGCCGATCGCCTCCGGCCCGCACGTGTGGGACGGCATCCTCGACCACCGGCCGGCGGGCGCGTGCACGCGGGCGTACCCGCTGCACTCGACCTCGCGGATCGTGGCCGGCGGCCCGCTGCGCGGCGGCGTCTACAAGTGCGCGCTCCAGAGCGTCTCCCGGGCGATCGCGCGCGGGCTCTACGGCGCGTGGCGCCCGTCCGCGGCCGAGCGGGCGCGACTCGAGCAGATCTTCCCGACCGGCGTGTGCGACTACACGCGCCCGGACGTCGGGCGTCCGCGGGGGTTCTGAGCGGCGAAGAGCTCCGCCAGTGCGTCGTGCGCGTCCAGCGGGAGGACGTGCGCGACGTACTGGTCGGGGCGCACGACGACGAGGCAGCCGTGGTCGCGATCGATGCCGCGCAGGTCGAAGATGTCCTGGTCCGGGTCCGGGCGGAACGCCTTCTCGTAGTCGACGAGCCCGAAGCGGCCCTGGCGCGGCAGCAGGGCCGGCGGGAGCTCGTCCACCTCCAGCTCGCGCTGGAA
>JAICUS010000742.1 GCA_025935735.1 Solirubrobacteraceae bacterium
CGCCGGCCGAACACGAAGCACTCGCTCAGGGAGTTGGACGCGAGCCGGTTCGCGCCGTGCAGGCCGGTGCAGGCGCACTCGCCGACTGCGTACAGGCGGGGCACGGTCGTCGCGCCGTCCAGGTCGGTGACGATCCCGCCCATCATGTAGTGGGCGGCGGGGGAAACCGGGACCCGCGTGGTCGCCGGGTCCAGCCCCGCGTCACGCAGCGCGCCGATGATGTTCGGGAAGCGACCCGGGTCGACCATCGTCATGTCGAGCTCCACGGGCGCTCCCAGGCGGAGGATCGCCCGGGCGACCGCGTCGCGGGGCGCGAGCTCGTCGACGAAGCGCTCGCCGTCCGGGCCGTGGAGCGTCGCCCCCTCGCCGCGGACCGCCTCGGAGATCAGGAAGCCCTCGCGGCCCTTGATCCCGGCCACCGCGGTGGGATGGAACTGGGTGAACTCGAGGTCGGCCAGGGTCGCCCCGGCCGCGCGGGCGAGCAGCAGCCCGGAGCCGAAGGAGCCCGGCGGGTTCGTGGTCCGCGACCACAGCGCGGCGGCGCCGCCGGTGGCGAGGATCGTGGCCCGGGCGGCGATCGTGCGGCCGTCGTCGAGCTGCAGGCCGTGGACGGCCTGGTCGTGGGTGAGCAGCTGCGCGGCCCTGCGGCCCTCGAGGACGTCGATGTTCTCGTGCTCGGCCGCCTTCGCCGACAACTCGCGCAGAATGCGCCGGCCGGTGGCGCTGCCGCCGGCGTGGATGATCCGCCGGCGGCTGTGGCCGCCCTCGAGGCCGAGCGCGAGGTCGCCGTGGCGGTCGGCGTCGAAGTGCACGCCGAGCTGTTGCAGCTCGCGCACGCGGGCGGCGGCCTCGTCGCACACCACCTGGGCCGCGCTGCGGCGGACGAGGTTCCTTCCGGCGTCGATCGTGTCCTGGAGGTGGATCTCCGGCGAGTCGTCCACGGCCAGCGCCGCCGCGGCGCCGCCCTGGGCCCAGTAGGAGGCGGTCTCGGCGAGCGGGCGGGCCGAGACGAGCGTCACGCGGGCGTGTTCGCGGGCCGCGGTCAGGGCGGCGAACAGGCCGGCGGCTCCGGCACCGACGACGACGATGTCGGGGCTCACGCCCGCGTACGGTACGGGGATGCGACGCTCGCTCTGGCTGCGGCACGACTCGGGGATGGCGCACGACGTGCCGGGGCATCCGGAGCGACCGGCGCGGATCCGCGCGCTGGAGGGGGAGATGAGCGCGCACGAGTGGTTCGGCGCCTCCGTCGGGTCGGCCCCGGCGGCGTCGCGGGAGCAGCTGCACCGCGTGCACCCGGAGTCGCATGTGGCGTTCATCGAGTCGCTGTCCGCGTCCGGCGGGGGCGCCATCGACGCCGACACGTTCGCCGTGCCCGGGACGTTCGAGGCCGCGCTGCACGCCGCGGGCGGCGCGTGCGCGCTGGTCGACGCGCTGCTGGGCGGGGAAGCGGAGTTCGGCGTCAGCGCGCTGCGGCCGCCGGGCCATCACGCGGAGGCGGGGCGGGCGATGGGCTTCTGCTTCTTCGGCAACGCCGCCGCGGCTGCGCGGCAGGCGACCGCGGTCCACGGCCTCTCGCGGGTGATGATCGTCGACTGGGACGTCCACCACGGCAACGGGACCAACGACATCTTCCACGCGTCTGCTGACGTCCTGTTCGTCTCGATCCACGAGTGGCCGCTGTATCCGGGGACCGGGCCGGCGTCGGACGTGGGGTCCGGGGGCGGCGAGGGCTTCACGGTGAACCTGCCCGTCCCCGGCGGCTCCGGAGATCTGGTGTGGGGCTCGCTGATCGAGCACGTCGCTTGCGCACTGATCTCGGACTGGGAGCCGCAGCTGCTGCTGATCTCCGCCGGCTTCGACGCCCACCGCGACGACCCGCTGGCCACCTGCCGCGTCACTGAGGCGGGGTTCGCGGGCATGGCCGCGTCATTGCGCCGTGCCTGCGACGCCGTCGGCGCGCCTGTCGGGGTGGTCTTGGAGGGCGGCTACGACCTCGGCGCGATCAGCCGCTCGATGGCCGCGGTCATGCCGGTGCTGACGGACGAATCGGCGCCGGCGCCGGTAGCTGTCGATGCGCACCCCTTGGCCACCGCTGCGGTCGAGCGGCTGCGGACCTATTGGCCGGGGCTCTGAGGCCGGCGAACGGCTGGCTGGGTAGGGGAGAGCAAGAGCCCTGGCCGCTGGGCGCCGGTGATCGGTTCGGTCGCGCCTTGCGGGAGGCGCGTGTCAGGTTAGGCGCGCTCAGGTCGACAAAGGTTACGCCCGGAATCCTGAGCAGAGCCGGTTATGGTCGAACGTGATCGATCCCCGCCCCCAGGCCCGATTCTCGCGCACGCTCGACCCTCGAGTCCGACCAAAGGCCGACCACTTCCCTACCCAGCCGCAGTTCGGCGATCCCGCCCCGCCGCCCGCGGCCTCCGACCGCGCGCGGGCCGCTCCGCGGCGCCGCCTACCACCGCACGCGGGCCCCGCCGCTCCGCGGCGCCCTACTGCTTGATCTGCCGCACGTACGCGTCGTGGTGCTGAGCCCGGACCGTGTCCAGGTTGCTCTGCGCCTCGCTCTTGGACGCGTAGTCGCCGGTGAACACGACCCAGTA
>JAICUS010000851.1 GCA_025935735.1 Solirubrobacteraceae bacterium
CAGCACTCGGGCGAGCGGCCCGTCGTCGCGATAGAGGACGAGCGCGCGCGACCAGTCGGGGCGTCTGAGGGCGATCGCGGTCATACGAGCGAGCGCAGGATGCGGCCGGACAGGGTGTAGACGGCGGCGACCGCGCCCCAGGCGAGCACGACGGTCAGCGCCAGCCGGGCGGAGCCGAACGCGGCGGCCAGCGAGATCGCCGCGAACCGCTCGCCGATCGGGAACCCGATCATCTTGCGGACCCAGATCGCGCCCGGGAAGCCGGTGACCGCCTGGCCGGCGCCGACGAGCCCGCGCAGCGCGCGGCGGTGCGGCGGACGTGCGGGAAATCGGCCCGCCCGCCGCGCGCCGGCGGTCCGCGGGCGGCGGACGGTGTCGCTCGGGTCCTCCAGCCGCGGCTGCCGCGTCGCGCCTAGCGCGCGCTGGCGGGTGGCGTTGTAGGAGAACTCGAGCATGTGCCGGAACGTCTGCAGCGTGAGCGCCGCGCCGGCCAGCGCCCAGGCGTTGTCGCCGCCGCGGGTGCTGCCCAGCGCGAGGCCGGCGTAGACGACGTACTCCTTGGCGCGGTCGAACACCGCGTCCAGCCAGGCGCCGAGCTTGGAGAACTGGCGCGAGTAGCGCGCGAGCTGGCCGTCGACGCAGTCGGTGGTGAACGCGACCTGGAGCAGGATCGCGCCCACGACGAGCGCCACCCGGTCGCCGAATGCGAACGCCACCGCCGCGGCCACGCCCAGCAGCACCGACGCCGTCGTGACCTGGTTGGGCGTCAGCCCGCGCCGGGCCGCCCAGCGCGCGATGTACTTCGAGTACGGGCTGACGAAGAACGTGGTGAAGAAGCCGTCGTTCCACTTGACCGCCGAGTCGAGCAGCACCCGGTCCTCGTCGACCATGGCGAGCTTCTCCTCGCCCCGCGCCACGTCCTCGGCGCTGAGCGCGCGCAGGCAGGTCAGCCGCCGCAGCTGGCTGACGCCGACCCGCACGTCGGCCCGCACGAGCCCGACGAGCAGCAGCGCCGTGACGTCGCCGGCCGCGGCGGCGCAGCGGCGGCGCAGCTCCGCCTCGTCCTCGGGGGAGAGC
The DNA here is from genome assembly GCA_025935735.1 of Solirubrobacteraceae bacterium. Next base: position 1,078 of record JAICUS010000851.1, read on the forward strand.
GGGGGCACGGCCGGCGGCGGCGAGCTCGTTCCGGCCCGGCGCGCCAGCACGCGCCGCCAGGCCTCGCCCTTGTAGGCGAGCGTGCGCTCCCAGCCGGGCGGCGGCGCGGCGGCGAGCGCCGCCAGGCGGTCGGCCTGGTCGGCCAGCAGCTCGCGGTCGGCCGGCGCGACCTTCAGGGCGCCGAGGAAGCGCGAGTCGGCCCGGTGCACGCGGTGATAGGCCGAGCCGGCGCTGAGCACGCGCCCGCGGCCGAGCCGGATGCGCGTGGCGAACGGCCGCCCGGCCGGCGGCGCGGCGAGCACCGCGGTCTCCAGCCGCGGGTCGGCGAGCAGGCCGGCGAGCGCCTCCCCGTGGGCGACCAGGTCGCCGAGCGCCACCACGAGCGGGCCGGCGCCGCCGCGGGCGATCGCCGCCACGACCCGCAGGTCCTCCGCGGCGTCGGCGGACTCGTGCCGGATAGCCCCCCGGGCGAGGTCGCGCAGCTGCCCGGGGCGGGTGACGACGTGCACGACGCCGACGCCGAGCGAGGCGAGCTGGCCGCGGAGCCGGTCGAGCAGCGTCTCGCCCTGCAGGCGCAGCTCCGCGGTCGGGCCGTCGTCGAAGGCGGCGGTGGCCAGCAGCACCGCCTCGGCGGTGCCCGGCGGAGCGCTGGGCGGCGGCGCGGGCGTGGCGAGCGCCCCGTGTGTCGATTCGTGTGCGTTCACGCGCGCGAGGGCGTCGGAGCCTAGCGCGGCGCCGTCAGCCGATCGAGC
>JAICUS010000075.1 GCA_025935735.1 Solirubrobacteraceae bacterium
CGGCTGGGTAGGGGAATGGTCTCTTCGCCGCGGCCGCGAGGGTCGAGTGTGCGTGTTTGTACGCCCCCGTTGCGCGAGTCGATCACGATCGCACGGACGACTAATGCACCTCTTTCACGTGTGGGAATCTAGGAACCCTATGGGTACCTAGATTCCCTCACCCCCTCGGCGGCGCCACGGAAACGATCACCGCGCACCGCGGCCGAGACCCTCGCTTCCCTACCCAGCAGGCAGCTCGCCAACAGCTCAGCGGCGCAGGCGGAGGTTCTGCATCCCGCCGTCGACGTGCAGCGCGACGCCGGTGCTGGAGCCCGCCTCGGGCGAGGCCAGGTAGGCGATCGCCTCGGCGACCTCGGGCGCGCTGACCAGCCGCCCCATCGGCTGGCGCGCGTTCAGCGCGGCGCGCTCGGCCTCCGGGTCCTCGGCGGCCTCGAGCAGCCGCCCGACCCACGGGGTGTCCGCGGTGCCCGGGCAGACGCAGTTGACCCGGATGCCCTCGGCCACGTGGTCGGCCGCCATGGCGAGCGTGAGCGAGTAGACCGCGCCCTTGGACGCGCTGTAGAGCGCGCGGTTGGGCAGCCCGGCGGTGGCGGCGACCGAGCAGGTGTTGACGATCGCCGCGCAGTCGGAGCGCCGGAGATGGGGGAGTGCGGCGCGGGCCACGCGGACCATGCCGAGCACGTTGACGTCGAGCACCCGGTGCCACTCGGCGTCGTCGTTGTCGGCCACCGTGCCCTGCGCGCCGATGCCGGCGTTGTTGATCACGACGTCCAGCCCGCCCAGCCGGGCCGCGGCGGCCTCCACGGCCGCCCGCACCGACGCGTCGTCGGTCACGTCGGCCGCGAAGAGCTCCGCGCCGGGCGGCGCCTCGCCCTGCAGGTCGAGCACCGCCACCGCCCAGCCGCGGGAGAGCAGCAGCTCCGCCGCCGCGCGGCCGATCCCCGACGCGCCGCCCGTGACCAGCGCCCGCATCAGATCGCGGCGTGCGCGGTGGCCGCGCGCTCGAGCTCCTCGATCTCGCGCTCGGCCAGCCTCGCCTCCGCGCGGACGTCGATCGTGCGGGCGAACCACCAGTACAGGCCGCCGGCGATCGGCAGGCCGAGGAACAGCGACAGGTCGGCGCCGTCCATCGCCTTGGACACCCAGCCGGTGAACTTCGGCGTGGAGAAGAACGGGACCATCGCCGCGAGGCCGATGACGTAGGCCGCGATCCCCCGCCAGGCCCAGCGGCCGTAGATCCCGTCGGGCTTGAAGATCTCCGCCACCGCGTAGTGGCCCTTGCGCACGACGTAGTAGTCGACCAGGTTGACCGCCGTCCAGGGCACGAACAGGTAGAGGATCAACAGCAGGAAGCTGTTGAAGTTGTCCAGGAAGTTCGCGCTCGCCGCAAAGGCGACGACCAGCGACAGCAAGCCGGTGAAGCCGATCATCACCACGCGCACGAGCAGCGTCGGCCGGACCTTCCGGAACGAGTCGACCGCGCTGATCAGCGTCAGCGAGCCGCCGTAGAGGTTCAGCGCGGTGACCGAGATCAGCCCCAGCGCGGAGAACAGCAGCACGATCGTCCCGAAGCCGTCGAAGATGCCGTTGCCGGTGTCGTAGATCGACTTCACGGTGTCGAAGTTCTTGCCGGCCGACGCGGCCAGCAGCGAGCCGAGGGCCATCAGCCAGAACCCGCCCAGCGCCGAGCCCCAGTAGGTCCACAGGAACGTCTTGCGCACCGTCACGTCCGGCGGCAGGTAGCGCGAGTAGTCGGACACGTAGATCGCCCACGAGATCTGGTAGCCGGCGGTGACGCCGAACTGGGTGAGGAACGGCGTCAGCTCGAAGTTGCTGAACGAGAGCTGCCCCGACGGCAGCCCCAGCGTGACGATCGCGCCGATGGTGAACACGCCGAAGATCAGCAGGAAGGCGTACGTCAGCCCCTGCTCGACCCGGTGGATGAAGTCGTAGCCGATCAGCGCCACGACCACCGCGAGCAGCGTGGCGATGGCGATCCCCGGCTTGACCGCCAGGTGGATGGTCTGCTTGCCCGCGTCGCCGGCCAGGATCGTGTTGAAGACGTTGAAGCCGGCGTACTGGACGTAGGCGAACAGCCACACCAGCAGCGCCCCGACATAGCCGAACTGCGGCCGCGACTGGACCATCTGCGGCAGCCCGAGCTGCGGCCCCTGGGCGGAGTGGAACGCCATGAAGAACGTCCCGACGAACACGCCCAGGAAGATCGCGATCAGCGACCACAGCAGGTCGCCCCCGATGCTCACGCCGACCACGCCGACCGCCAGCGTGGCGATCTGCGCGTTGCCCATGAACCACAGCGGCCCGAGGTGCCAGAGCTTGCCGTGGCGCTCCGACAGCGGCACGTAGTCGATCGACCGGACCTCCACCTGCGTTGCCACCGGGTTGACCCCCTCTAGACGACGGCCTCGATCACGTGCGGGCCGGGCTCGGACATAGCTTCCCGCAACGCCGCGGCCAGCGCGTCCACGTCGGTCACCCGCCGGCCGGGCACGCCCATCGCCTCCGCCAGCCCGGCGAAGCCCAGCTCCGGCCCGGCGATGTCCATCAGCGCGCGCGCCGCCTCGCCGCGCTCGGCGCCCACGCGGGTGAACTCGAACTCGAGGATGGCGTAGGAGCGGTTGGCCACGATCACCGTCGTGACGTCGAGCCCCTCGCGCGCCTGCGTCCACAGCGCCTGGATGGTGTACATGGCCGAGCCGTCGGCCTCCAGCGCCAGCACGGGCCGGTCCGGGCAGGCGACCGCCGCGCCCGTGGCCGCCGGCAGCCCCCAGCCGATCGCGCCGCCGGTGAGCAGCAGGTAGTCGTGCTCGGGCGCGCTCAGGGTCTGCTGCTGGAAGAAGATCGAGGCGGTCACGGACTCGTCGACGACCACGGCGCCCTCGGGCAGCAGCGCGCCGACGGCCCGGGTGAGGCTGTCGAGCGTGAGCTCGCCGGTCGGCAGCTCGGGGCGCTCGAGCGGCTCGGCCGGCGCTGCGTCTGTGGCGCCGAGGGCGTCCGCGAGCGCCTCCAGCGCGCCCACCGCGTCCTCCTCGGGCGTGGCCAGCACGTGGACCGCCGTGTCCGGCGCGGATAGCCGGCTCGGCACGCCGGGGTAGGCGAAGAACCCCACGGGCGCGCGCGTGCCCACGGTGACGAGGCTGTCCAGCCCGGCCAGCGCATCGATGGCCAGCTCGGAGATGTAGGGCAGCGGCTGCGGGCGGAAGCGGGCGCCGCCGCGCGCCACGCGAGTGGGCAGCGTGTCGTGCAGCACCCGCACGCCGGTGGCGGCGATCCGCGCCGCGGCCCGCAGCCCGGCGTCGCGCAGCGCCGGCGAGCCGAGCAGCAGCGCGCCCGCGCCGCTCCGCAGCGCCGCCGCCGCCCGCTCCACGGCCTCCTCCGGCACCGGCGGGCGCGGCACGGGCTCCACCGGCGCGGCGGGGCCCGCGCTCTCGTCCCAGCCGGCGTCGGCCGGCAGGATCAAGGTGGAGATCCCGCCGCCCCGCGAGCGCGCCGCGGCCACCCCGGCGGCCGCGTCGGCCGCCGCCGAGCGCGCGTCGCGCGCCGTGGCCAGCCAGTGCGACGCGGGCCGGGCGACCGACTCGATGTCGCTGGTCAGCGGCGCGTTCAGCGGCCGGTGCATGACCGCGTGCTCGCCGACGAGGTTCACCATCGGCACGCCCGCCTTGTACGCGTTGTGCAGGTTGGCGAATGCGTTCCCCAGGCCCGGCCCGAGGTGCAGCAGCGTGGCCGCGGGCGCGTCCGCCATCCGCGCGTACCCGTCGGCGGCGCCCGTGGCCACGCCCTCGAACAGGGTGAGCACGCCGCGCACGTCGCCCACCCGGTCCAGCGCCGAGACGAGGTGCATCTCGGACGTGCCCGGGTTGGCGAAGCAGGTGCTCACCCCGCCCGCGGCCAGCGTGCGCAGGACGCTCTCGGCGCCGTTCAAGTGATCCGCCCCATGGGGGCGGGAATCTACGGCACCTCGACGGCGTCGATCGTCGCGGCGCCGCGGGCCCGCGCCACGCTGACGCGGTGGTGCCCGTCGCGGACGGCGTAGCCGTCGCCGAAGCGGACCACGGAGATCGGCGGGAGCGGCCGGCCGAGGTGCTCGGCCATCCACACCCGCTGCCAGCGCCCGCGCGCGGCGCGCGCCGGCCGGAACTCGCGGTCGAACTGCTGCGCCCGGGCGGGCTCGAGCGTCGCGGTGAGGCACGCCAGCGGGATCTCGCGCGTGCCCCGCGGGAGACGGGTCCGCTCGCGCAGGACGTCGCGGTCGTCGACCACGTCGAGCATCGGCGCGGGGCTGCGGCGCAGCGTGCCCAGGAGCGCTGCCCGGCGACGGGCCCGCATGGCGCGCCGGAAAGCCAGCTCGGCGTCGGTATGGGGGTTGCCGGTGGAGAGCATGCGCTGCAGCCTGAAGCTGAGGCCCGTACGGCACATCAGGCAGATGGAGCGGATCGGGCCTTACCCTCCACGGTGTGAGTGACGATCCGCTGCCCGAGCTGCGCGCCTCAGACGAAGACCGCGAGCGCACCGCGGAGACGTTGCGCCGCGCCGCCGGCGAGGGCCGGCTGACGATGGACGAGCTCGAGGAGCGCCTCCACACCACTTACGAGGCCCGTACGCACCGCGAGCTGGAGGGCCTTACCCGCGACGTCGTGTCGCCCGGCGAGGCGCGGGCGGCGCGCCGGGTGCCCGTCCGGCGCGGCGACGGCGGCGCGCACTGGCTCATCTCGGTCATGAGCGGGCGCGACCGCAAGGGTCGCTGGCGCGTCGGGCGCCGCTGCAACGTGATCAACGTCATGGGCGGCTCGGACCTCGACCTCAACGACGCCGAGCTGGCCGACGACTACGTCGAGCTGACGGTGTTCTCGCTGATGGGCGGCGCCGACATCCGCGTGCCCGAGGGGCTGAACGTCGAGGTGTCGGAGTTCGCGTTCATGGGCGGCAACAGCGTCCGCCTGGGCGACGAGCTGCCCGACCCCGGCGGCCCGGTGCTGCGGCTGCGGCTGCTGTCGATCATGGGCGGCACCGACGTCAAGCGCGGGCGCAGGCTGTCCAAGCGGGAGCGCCAGCGCCAGAAGGAGCTCGAGAAGCGCGGATGAGATCGCTCGGGGGCCCACCCGACCGGCGACGTGTCGCAGCGCCGGCCGGTAGGAGCCTCCGCCGGTCGGGCACCCCTAGCGGCCGCGTTCGAGGGCGAGCGGTACGAGCCGGGCGGTGATCGCCCCGATCGCCACGCGCTCGGCGGTCCCCGGGCGCAGGTCGCCGCGGGCGGTGCGGTCGTCGCGCGGCGGCGCGGTCAGCCCGAACAGACGGTGGCCGAACTCCGCGGCGTGCAGGCGCAGCGCGCGGCCGGCGTCGGGCCGCGAGAGCCGCCAGCCGGAGGCCACGAGCCGCGGTCCGTGCCACAGCTCCCACTTCCAGCGCCGGAACGGCAGCCGGCCCGGCGGGAGCGGGTAGAGGGTGTAGGCGAACTCGAGGCCCTGAACGGTCGGCACGCACCACAAACCTAGCGCCCGGCAATGCCCCGGCAAGGCCGCGGCAACGACCTTCGGCCAGGCTGCCGCGCCATGAACAACCACTCGCTGCCCGCCCGCCTCGCCCTCTACGCCGCCGCGGCCGTCACGCTCGTGCTCGCCTATAAGAGCCCGCCTGCGCGATGATCTGACGGGTGCCGGATGAAACCGTCCTGACGGCACCCGTCGCCGGGACCGTCGTGTCCGTCGCCGCGCTCGGCGAGCGCGTGCCCGCGGGCACGCCGGTCGTCGTGCTGGAGGCGATGAAGATGGAGCACGAGGTCCTGACCGACCGGGGCGGCGTGCTCGTCGGCCTCGACGTGGCCGTGGGCGAGCTGGTGGCCGAGGGGCAGCCGCTGGCCCGGCTGGGCGGCTCTCCCGCGCCCGCGACCGCCCGGCGCGACACGCCGGCGGGCGAGCGCGCCGATCTCGCCGCGGTGCGCGAGCGCCACGCGCTGGGACTGGACGCGGCCCGCCCCGACGCCGTGGCCCGCCGGCGTGAGCAGGGCCGGCGCACCGCGCGCGAGAACCTCGCCGACCTGGTCGACCCCGGCAGCTTCGTCGAGTACGGCCCGCTGCTGTTCGCCGCCCAGGAGCGCCGCCGCGCGAAAGAGGAGCTGATCCGCCGCACGCCGGCCGACGGCCTGGTGGCCGGGGTGGGGGACATCGACGGCGCGCCCGCCGTCGTCATGTCCTACGACTACACCGTCCTGGCCGGCACCCAGGGCATGCGCAACCACCTCAAGAAGGACCGGCTGTTCGAGGTGGCCGAGCGCCGCCGGCTCCCGGTCGTGCTGCTGGCCGAGGGCGGCGGCGGGCGGCCGGGCGATGTCGATTGGCCGCACGTGGCCGGCCTGGACTGCCGGGCCTTCCACCTGTTCGCCCGGCTCAGCGGGCTCGTGCCGCTCGTGGGCATCGCCGCCGGATATTGCTTCGCCGGCAACGCCGCGCTGCTGGGCTGCTGCGACGTGGTGATCGCCACCGAGGACTCGAGCATCGGCATGGGCGGGCCGGCGATGATCGAGGGCGGCGGGCTGGGCGTCTTCGCCCCCGAGGAGGTCGGCCCGATCGACGCGCAGGAGGCCAACGGCGTGGTCGACCTGCGCGTGGCCGACGAGGCGGCCGCGGTCGCCGCCGCCAAGCGCTACCTGTCGTACTTCCGCGGCGACGTGCGCGAGTTCGCCGCGCCCGACCAGGCCGCGCTGCGCTCGCTGATCCCTGAGCAGCGCAAGCGCCCATACGCGGTGCGGAGCGTGCTGGAGATGCTGTGCGACGAGGGCTCGGTGCTCGAGCTGCGGCGCGGCTTCGGCGCCGGCGCGGTCACCGCGCTCGCCCGCGTCGAGGGCCGCGCGCTGGGCGTCGTGGCCAACGACCCGGCCCACCTGGGCGGCGCGATCGACGCGCCGGCGGCCGACAAGGCGGCCCGCTTCCTCGCGCTGTGCGACGCGTGCGGGCTGCCCGTGCTGTTCCTGTGCGACACGCCCGGGTTCATGGTCGGCCCGGCCGCCGAGCGCACCGCCACGGTCCGCCACTTCGCCCGGATGTTCCTCACCGGCGCGAACCTGTCGGTCCCCACCGGGACGATCGTGCTGCGCAAGGGCTACGGGCTGGGCGCGCAGGCGATGGCCGCCGGCTCGTTCAAGGCGCCGCTGTTCACGGTGGGCTGGCCGACCTCGGAGTTCGGCGGGATGGGCCTGGAGGGCGCGGTGCGGCTGGGCATGCGCCGCGAGCTGGAGGCGATCGCCGATCCGGCCGAGCGCGAGCGCGCCTACGATGCCGCCGTCGCCGCGGCCTACGAGCGCGGCCAGGGCCTGAACATGGCCGCCTACGGCGAGATCGACGACGTCATCGACCCGGCCGACTCGCGCCGCTGGATCGCCACGCTGTTCTCCGAACCTGCGGTTCCCGCCGGAAAGCGCCGGCCGCACGTCGACGCCTGGTAAGTAGTGGACATGGACGCGACGTCGGACCAGGCCTACCAGGAACTGATCGAGCAGCACCGCTCCGAGCTGCACGCCCACTGCTACCGCATGCTCGGCTCGGTGCACGACGCCGAGGATGCGCTGCAGGAGGCGCTCCTGCGGGCCTGGAAGGGACTGCACGGCTTCCAGGGCCGCAGCTCGGCCCGCTCGTGGCTGTACAAGATCGCCACCAACACCTGCCTGGACACGATCGCCAAGCGCCCCAAGCAGCGCGTGCTCCCGTTCGAGTACGCCCCGGCCACCGAGCCGCTCGCCGGCCCGGGCGCGCCAATCGTCGAGTCGGTGTGGATCGAGCCCTATCCCGACGAGATGCTCGGGCTGCAGAGCGGCTTGGCCTCGCCGGAGGCGCGCTACGAGCGGCGCGAGAGCGTCGAGCTGGCGTTCATCGCGGCGCTCCAGCACCTGCCGGCCCGCCAGCGCGCCGTGCTGATCCTGCGCGAGGTGCTGGGCTACTCGGCCGCCGAGGTGGCCGACCTGCTCGACAGCACCGTCGCGTCGGTCAACAGCGCGATGCAGCGCGCCCGCGCCGCGGTGGACGAGCGCCTGCCCGACGCCAGCCAGCAGGAGACGCTGCGCGCGCTCGGCGACGACGAGATCGCCGCGCTGGTCGACCGCTACGTCGAGGCGTGGGAGAGCAACGACGTCGACACGGTCGTGGCCATGCTCACCGAGGACGCGGCCATCTCCATGCCGCCGCTGGCCAGCTGGTTCGGCCCGCGCGACGTCATGGCGAAGTTCTTGGCCGCGTTCCCCATGTCCGGTTCGTGGCGCTGGAAGGCGCTGCGCACGACGGCGAACGCCCAGCCCGCCCTCGGCTTCTACGCCTGGGACGAGGCGACCGGCGCGTACGAGGCGTTCGCCCTCAACGTGCTCTCGTTCCGCGGCGACAAGGTCAAGGACGTCACCGCGTTCATCATCCGCACCACCGAGCTCGAGCACGACGAGCAGTTCCACCGCTGGGTCGACTTCGCGGTCGACCCGGAGCGCCTCGAGCTGGTGTTCGGGCGCTTCGGGCTGCCGGAGTCGCTCCCGGCCTAGCCGAAGCGCAGCCCGAAGCGCTCGCAGATCCCGGGCACCGCCGCGAGGTCGTGCTCGATGCCGTAGCGCTCGTCCAGCGCGGCCAGCTTCGCCGGGTCCGGCGGGCAGGTGGCCAGCGCGTCCGCCAGCTCGGCGAAGAAGCCCTCGAACCCGCCGGGGGAGATGATCTCCAGCAGCCGGCACGGCTCGTCGCCGGCGTTCCAGAACGTGTGCCACTGCCCGCGCGGCTTGACCACGAGCTCGCCCGCCTCGGCGTGGACGACGTCGTCGCCGAGCAGCGCGCCCATCCGGCCCTCGAGCACGTAGGAGTACTCGTCCTCGCGGCTGTGGCGGTGCAGCGGGGCGGCCAGCGTGCGCGGGGCGATCGGGTGCTCGACGAGCGAGAAGCCGCCGCCGGTCTCCCCGGCGCCGAGCAGGAAGCGGACGCCGACGGAGGCGAGGTCGACGGAGACGCCGTCCTGGGGGCCGACGATCTTGGGCGCGGTGATCTGCATGTCTGGGAACCTTTCAGTGAACGTGGTGTTCATCGATCGCGCCGTACGATAGGGTTCAGTGAACGCCGTGTCAACCCAAAAGCGCAGATACGAGCTGAAGGCCCGCGCCGAGGCCCAGCAGGCGACCCGTGACCGGATCGCTGCGGCGGCCGCCGATCTGCACGCGGAGGTGGGCATCGGGAGGACGACGGTGGCCGACATCGCCCGTCGCGCCGGGGTGCAGCGGCTGACCGTCTACAACCACTTCCCGGACCTGGAGGCGCTGCTGCCGGCCTGCACGGCGCACTGGATGGCCGCATCGCCGCCGCCCGACCTGGCGGACGCGCTCGCGCTCGCGGACCCGGTCGCGCGCCTGCGGACGGCGCTGACCGCGCTCTACGGCTGGTACCGCGCCACCGCGCCGATGCAGCGGCGGGTGTTCGGCGAGCGCGCGAGCGTCCCCGAGCTCGACGCCTGGATGGCGCAGTCGGCCGACCGGACGCTCGCCGGGCTGGCGGACGCGCTCTCCGCGGACCTGAATCGCCCGCTCGTCGCCGTCGCGCTGGACTTCTGGACCTGGGAGCGCCTGGACCGCGAGGGCCTCGACGACGCGGCCGCGGCGGACCTGATGGCCGCCGCGGCGGGTCAGCGCTTGCGGGGGCGGGCCAGGTAGCGCTGGCCGGCGCGCAGCAGGCGGGTGCGGTGGCGGACGTTGTCGCGCACCGAGACGACGCCCCGGACCACGCGGGTCAGCGTGCCGGCGCACGTGTCCTGCACGAACCACTTCGTGCCGCGGACCGTGGCCGCGCTGTAGGTGCCGCGCGTGCGGAAGTTGCCGTGCCCGTCGCCCCACAGGCTGCGCGACCTGACCTTCTTGTGCCTGGTCGCGGCGACCGCCGCCTTGCCGCGCGGCCGGCACGTCGGCTTCGGGCCGGACAGCCGCAGGTCGGTGATCGACCCCGGCTGGGTGACGGTGAAGATGCCGCCGTAGAAGACCGCGGTCTGCGGCTTGCCGCCCCGCTTGGGGACCGAGCTGAGCCGGATCCGCCCGTGCGTGACGTCGACCTGCGAGCCGAGCGGCACACCCGTAGCCGCGCTGACCGGCACGAACGTCTTGGAGCCCTTCAGCCGCACGAGCACGGTGCCGCTGACCGGCTTGACCACGACCTGCCGGTGGAACTGCGGCGCCGGCGGGGGCGGGGGCGGGGGCGGCGTGGGCGTGGGGGACGGCGCCGGCGTCGGGGTGGGCGTGGGCGTCGGGGTCGCCTGCGCGGGCGCGGCGATCAGCGCCCATTGCTGCGACTGCGCGGCATCGCCATACGCGATGAGGATCTTGAAGTGCCCAGGCTTGGTGTAGGCGTGGCTCGCGGTCACAGAGAAGCCCTGCGCGTCGCAGCTCACGGGCGCGCCGGCGGCCGGGGAGCCGTCGCCCCAGTCGATCGTCGCGCCGTCCGGGCAGAAGTCCGCCTCTTGGCGGTCGGTGATCGTCACCGCGGAGCCGGCGTCAGCGTCGACCTGCGGGTCGGTCACGAACTGCGCGTCGCCGCTGCTCACGCCGTCCGGCGCCGAGGAGTTCGTGGCCACGACGTTGACGTGGTACACCGATCCGGGCTTCAGGCCGGTCAGCTTGGCGGTGATGGCCTGCTGCGCCGGTTGGCTGCCAATGTCCACCGGGGCGGTGCTCTGCCCGTACGTGTCGTCGGGCCCGTACTCGATCACGTAGGAGGTGTCCGCGCCGCCGGTGTCGACGTCGAAGCTCAAGGTCGCCGAGGTGTCGTCGACGCCGCTGATCTCCACACCCGACACGCTCGGCGGCGACAGCGCGGTCTTGAAGCTGAGCGGCGGGTCGTCGGCCGGCCGCTGCCCGCTCGCGTTGTCCGCCACCGCCCGGAAGTAGTAGGTGGTGTTCGGCTGCAGCCCGTCGAGCACCACCGAGGCCGCCGTGCCCTGCCCGGTCGCGGCCACGGCGGTCTGCGAGGTGAGCTGGCCGGGCGCGGTGCCGTACTCGAAGTGCGCGCCACCGGCCTCGCCGGTCAGGTCGACCGTGGCGTGCAGCGTCGCGCTGTAGGGAGAGACGTCCGTGGCCGCCTCGGTCGTGGCCGCCGCCGGCGGGTCGTTGCGCACCGCCTCGAACGCGCCGATGTCGCAGGCGGCGCCCTGCGGACGGGCGATGCTCCGCTGGTCGAGGTTGGAGCAACCGGTGCCCGCGTCGAGCGCCGGGCTGCCGTGCAGCAGCGCCATCGTCGGCGTGGGTCCGCCGTTGTCGGCGAGCGGCGCCAGGTGCGCGTCCCCCGTGACGGATCCGGGGCCGGTCAGGCCGCAATGGCCGTCCTCGTCGAGGTTGTGGCCGCCGTCGCTCGTGATCGCCTGGGCAGTCGTGCTATCGGAGCCCGTGACGAGCCCGGCCGGGACGCACGCCCAGTCGCCGAAGTCGTCGAAGCCGGCCCCGACGAGGGTGTTCGTGACGGTCGTGCCCAGGCTGCCGACGTCGGTCATGATCGCGCCGCGCAGGTTCCCGGCGAGCGTCACGCCGCTCAGGGTCAGCCTGCCGCCGTAGTTCTCGAGCCCACCGCCGCGCGAGGAGGCCCAGCCGCTGTTGGTGACCGTGGAGTCGGACAGCGTCAGCGTGCCGCCGTACACGAATGCGGCGCCGCCGCCCGAGCCGCCCTCGCCGAGCCCGTCGAAGGAGCTGCGCTGGACGGTCGCGCTGCCGCCGCGCACGAAGAGCCCGCCGCCGAACGCCGCGGAGCCCTGGCTGACCGCGACGTCGGTCAGGCTCAGGGTGCCGGCGCTGGCGATCGCCCCGCCGACGCCCGCGCGGTTGCCGGTCAGGTTCACCCCGGTGAGCTCGGCGCTCGCTCCGGCCGCGACATAGAGGGCGCCGCCGCCGGTCGAGGTGATGGTCGAGCAGCCGCTCTGGCAGGTCTCGTCGGCGTCGTCGCCGCCGTTCTGCAGCGTCACGCCGGCGAGATGCAGGTCGCCGCCGGTCACCTTGAAGATGCGGTTGGCCCGGCCCTGGCCGTCGCGGTTGCCCGAGCCGTCGATGCTGGAGGCGCCCGCGCCGTCGCCGGTGATCGTCAGCGCGTGGTCGACGACGATCGGCGCGCCCTGCGTGAGCTGGACGGGCAGGCCGTTCGCCGCCGGGATCTCGATCGTGTCGCCCGCGCCCGACTCGGACACCGCGTGTCGCAGCGTGCAGATCCCGGTCTGGCACGTGCCGCCGGACGGGTCCGCGTAGTTGTCGACCGTCCACGTGGCCGCCTGCGCGACCCCGCCCGTCGCCAGGACGCCCGCCACGGCCAGCACCACCGCCCAGACCCTCATCCGGACCATATTGTCCGGTCCGCGCGCCCGGCCCTCTGGCCGAAGGTCGAGGTCAGAGGGGCAGGACCACGGTGACGGTGGTGCCGCGGCCGGCGGGGGAGAGGAAGGTGAGCGTCCCGCCGGCGGCCTCGGCGCGGTCGCGCAGGCCGAGGATGCCCGTGCCGCGGGCCGGGTCGGCGCCGCCGCGCCCGTCGTCGGCGATCTCGCAGCGCACGACCGCGCCGTCGCGGCGCACCGTCACGGACGCGGAGGCCGCGGCGGCGTGGCGGACCACGTTGGTCAGCGCCTCGGAGACGATGTAGTACGCGGTCGCCTCGACCGCCCCGGGCAGCCGTTCCGCGGGCACGTCGAGCGCGACGGGCACCGGCAGGCGGTCGGCGAGCACCTCGAGCGCGTAGCGCAGGCCGTGCTCGCTGAGGATCGCCGGGTGCAGGCCGCGGGCGATCTCGCGCAGCTCCTCCAGGCCCGTGTCCAGCTCGTGCGCGGCGTCGTCGAGCAGCGCCGCCACCGCCTCGGGGTCGCCGGACAGCCGCCCGCGCGCCACCCGCAGCATCAGCGCCAGCGACACGAGGCGCTGCTGGGCGCCGTCGTGCAGGTTGCGCTCCAGCCGGCGCCGCTGCTCGTCGCCCGCTCGCACGAGCCGGGCGCGCGAGGCGATCAGGTCGGCCCGGGCCTGGGCGCTGGCCACCGCCAGGGACACCAGCTCGCAGAACCCGGCGAGCCGGCTCGCGCTGTCGGGCGGCAGCGGGTCCTCGCCGGCGATCGCCACGGCGCCCCAGGGCACGCCGGCGACGACGATCGGCGCCGCGGCGGTCGAGCGGTAGCCGCTGAGGAAGATCATCTCGGCCATCTCGCCGGTGCGCCCGCCCCAGTCGTCCACCCGGGCCGGCGCGCCGGTGCGCCGGACGCGGCCGAGCGCGCCGTCCTCGTCGATCGGCACGGCCTCGCCCACCCGGAAGACGTCGATCCCGTCGCGGTTGAAGCGCCCGACGGTCCGCACCATCGCGCCCTCGTAGCGCAGGACGGCGGACGCGTTGACCTGCAGCACCCGGGCGCACTCCTCCGACACCGCCATGAACACGCGGTCCGGGCCGGCCTCGGAGGCCACGAGCGTGGCCACCCGGCGCAGCGCCTTCTGCTCGGCGGCGAGCCGGCTGATCTCGACGAGCTTGGCCTCGGTGTCGCCCTCGAGCGCTCGCTCGTCCTCGGCGCGCGGCGCGCGGTCGGTGAGGTCGATGCCCGACGTGACCACCGAGCGCAGGGAGCCGTCCGGGCCGGCCATCGGCTTGTTCGACCAGGCGACCAGGCGGCGGTCGCCCGCCTTGGTCATCCAGTGGCCGACCTGCGGGCTGGGGGAGCTGGTCTTCCACACGTGCGCGAGGAACTCGCCGAACGCGGCGCGCTCCTCCGGCGGGATGACGAGGTCGCGCGCGTCGCGGCCCAGCGCCTCCTCGCGGCTGAACCCGGTCGCCCGCTCGCAGGCGTCGTTGAACAGCAGGATGCGCCCATCGCGGTCGAACACGCAGATCAGCGACTGCGTCGCTTCGGTGAGGATGCGCGCGAACGGCTCGTCGAGGATGAAGTCGGCCATCCTGCGGCGAGCGTAGCGGGGCCGGCCGGGTCGCCCCGGCCGGCCTCGCGGACCCCCCTACGGGTTGGTGGTGGACAGGGTGAACGTCAGCGTCTTGCCGTACGTCCCCGTGCGCAGCGCGTCGGTGCGGGCGATCGACTGCTTGAACGTGATCGCCACCGGGTCGTTGGACACCGGCCCGCTGTAGGTGAGCAGCGTCGTCGGCGTGGCGCCGAGCGGGGCGAACGCGCCGCCGGTGCCCAGCGGACTCGTCGCGTCAGCCTGCAGCGCCTGCGGCATCGCGAACGACCCGTTGACCAGATGGCCCGGGTGCGCCGGGTCGGGATCGGACACGCTCAGCGTCGCGTCGCCGGCCGTCGAGATCACGTTCGCCGTCGTGGACGCGGTGTAGTCCTTGTCCACGCCCGGGGTGAACGCGCCGAACGTCGCCGGCGCGCCGAGCGTCAGCGACAGGGTCGCCGGCACCGTGCCGGTCACCGTGCCCTGCGCCGCCGAGGTCAGCGGCGTGATCGTGCCGGTCAGCGGCAGGCTGGCCACCGCGTCGGCGTCGCCCACGGAGATCGTGCGCGCGCCGTAGTTGCTCAGCCACTGCTGGGTCGTCTCGTCCCAGTACTGGAACGAGCGCCGGTCGAGGTTGATCGTCTCGTGCTTCGTCTCTCCGGCGGCCAGCGACACGCGGTCGAACCCGCGCAGCGCCCGCACCGCCTGCTGGATGCCGGGCCTGTCCGGCCCCGGCCCGACGTAGACCTGCGCGACGTCGTCACCCGCCCGCGAGCCGGTGTTGGTCACATCGAAGTTCACGTCGACCGTCCCGTCGAGCTTCGGCACCAGGTTCAGGTTCGCGAACCGGAACGAGGTATAGGACAGCCCGTAGCCGAACGGGATCTGCGGCGCGATGCCCAGCTTGTCGAAGTAGCGGTAGCCGGCGAAGATGCCCTCGCTCTCCACCGTCCCGGTGGCCGCCGGGCAGCCGGTGCCC
>JAICUS010000684.1 GCA_025935735.1 Solirubrobacteraceae bacterium
ATCGAAGTCACGAGGGCGAGCCTAGGTGTCCCGCCGGACGGCGGCGGGAAGGGATCGAAGCGGCTAGCTCCGCCGGCCGCCGGCGTCAAGACGACCGCTGACGCGGCGGCCTGACGGCCGGTGCTGACGCACTCATCTTGACCCCGCCGCCCGCCTCCGCTGATGAGCGGGGTAAGCCGGCTGCGCCGGAAGCGTCGAGGCAAGGCTCGACCGACCCCTCCGGGGGAACGGCGGGGGAACGAACATCCCGCACGAGGCTGGTTCGGCTGGCCCGCGCTGACCTGCCGCGCGACGGCAGCGAGAGAGCCCCGGAGGCGCGCGAACGGCGGCGCAGAGCCCAATTCGTGGAGCGGAGCGGCGCAGGAATCGAACCTACCCACCGACGGGCTGCGCCGGCTGACCGGTTTTGAAGACCGGCTGGGGCACCAGCCCCGTGCCGCTCCGCCCGGGAGGGTAGGCGCCAAGGCGCGCGCAAGGTTCGGCCAAGGCGCGCGTGCGAGAAAGCGCGTCATGGCCCGAACGCCCGGCTTTCCGCAGCCCATCCTGGACATCTCCGACCCGGAGGACCGGCGGGCGGCGGCTGCCGCGGCGGCGGGTGGCGCCGGGATGTTCTATGCCTTCGGGAACTTCTGCGCCCTCGCCGCGGCGCCGGACGCCGGGACGATGGAGCGGATGAACCGGCTGAAGGGCCGGCCGCTCGCGCAGGTCGGGAGCGTGACGACGACGCCGGACCGCGCGTCGCTGGTGTTCGACTGGGCGCGGCTGCCGCGGACGCTCGGGCGCGGGGTGATCGAGGCGCTGATGGCGGACTTCCGCTCGCTCGGGCCGATCGGGTTCCGTGGGCCGGCGGCGGACCTCGTGCCGGAGCACCTGACCGAGGACGGGACCGCGCAGCTGATCGTGCCCGGCGACGCCTGCCCGTCCAACGACCTTGTCGGCGACGTGCTGGAGCGACTGGGCGAGGACTTCCTATTCATCACCTCGGCGAACACGTCGAGCAACGTGACGCGCCAGGTCGAGGCCGCGCACTGCGAGATGCGGGCGATCCAGCGCGAGTTCGGCCACCGGCCGCACGTCGTGCTGATCGGCCACCGCAACGAGCGGGCCGTGCGCCGGCGCTACCCGCATCACGCGCCGTGCTCGACGTCGATCCTCGCCTTCCATCGCGAGGCGAGCGAGGGCGGGCGTCCCGCGCTCGTGCTCGAGCGGCTCGGCTCGCTGGACACCGAGTGCGTGCGCCGCGTGTGCGCGCGTCGCGGGGTGGGGCTCGTCGTGGCCGAGGGCGCGCGCGAGCGCGTGCCGGTGCGCCGGCCGCGGGCGCTCGCGCTGCCGCGCCCGGTGGCGCTCAGCCTGCGCTGAGCAGCTCCGCCTCGCGCTCCGGGCTCATCTCGGGTGGGCGCAGCTCGGTGCGCCAGTCGGGCAGCTCGGCCTCGCCGCCGGACGCCAGCCAGGCGGCGACGTCGGCCACGGTGTCCGCGACCGGGCGGCAGCGCAGGCCCGCCGCCTGCGCGCGCTCGGTGCCGACGCGCCAGGTGCCCGGGGCGCCGGGGATCCACAGCGGCAGCTCCGTCCACGGCGCGACGTCGGCCGCCTGCAGCGCCTCGTCGGGAACCCAGCGCAGCTCGGCGTCGCCGGCCGCCTGGAGCACCTCGCGGAACGTCGTCTGGCCGATCGGCGCCGTGCCGTTGAACGCGCCGGCGACCCGCTGCTCGGCCAGGTCGAGCAGGAACGCGGCGAGGTCGCGCGCGTCGATCAGCTGCACCTCGCGCCCCGGATCGCCCGGCGCCGGGACCACGCCGCCGCGGGCGATCCGTCGGACCCACCAGGGCAGCCGGAAGATGTTGTCGTGTGGACCGCCGATCAGCCCGGCGCGGACGGTGGCGAACCGGCCGGGCAGCGCCGCCTCGCCGGCGCGCTCGCACGCGACCTTCAGCGCGCCGTAGTCGTCGCCGGCCTCGTGCAGCGGGGAGTCCTCGTCGACCGGCTCCTCCGGCCACGCGGGATAGGCATTGACCGAGGAGACGAAGACGTAGTGGCCGACGTCCAGCCGCGCGGACTGCCAGACCTGCGCCGGCTCGTAGCCCGACGTGTCGATCGCCGCGTCCCAGGCGCGCCCGCGCAGCGGCGCCACGTCGGCGCGGTCGCCGCGGACGTGCTCGGCCTGCGGGAAGAGCGCCGCGCCGTGCAGCCCACGCGTGTAGAGCGTCAGCTCGTGCCCGCGGGCGAGCGCCTCGGCGGCCACGTGACGCCCGAGGAAGACCGTGCCGCCGAGGAGGAGGATGCGCATGACACGCAACCTACCAGTTGCGCGTCAGCTGAGGCCGTGCTCGAGCGCGCCCTTGACGCTCGCGTCCAGCGCGTTGAGCCGGTAGAGCGCGAGCGCCTCGGGCGAGCCGAAGCGGCGCCCCGGGGCGGCGTCCGCGCCGTGGTGGGTGAGCACGCAGTGGGCGAGCGCGAGGCGGCGGTCGTCGGCCAGGCCGTCCGCGAGCGCGTCGATCAGCTGCTGCCCCAGCACGACATGGCCGAGCAGCCGGCCCTCCTCGGTCAGGCCGATCTCCGCGCCGTAGGTGAACTCGCGGGTCTTGCCCAGGTCGTGGACGAGCGCCGCGCAGAGCAGCAGGTCCGGATTCAGACGAGGGTGGAGCTGGACGCACTCCAGCGCCAGCGTGCCCACCGCCACGGTGTGCTCGAGCAGCCCGCCGAGGTAGGCGTGGTGGCCGGCCCGCGTGCACGGCGCGCGGCGCCATTGCTCGCGCAGCTCGCCGTCGGCCAGCAGCCGCTCCAGCAGCCCGCGGTAGCCCGGGTCGTGGACCTCGCGCGCGAGGTGCTCGAGGAAGCCGTCGAGCTCGTCGAGGTCGC
>JAICUS010000442.1 GCA_025935735.1 Solirubrobacteraceae bacterium
CGGCATCAGGTTCGCGACGAAGACCTGCTTCTCCGGGTCCTTGGGCTCCATCAGGTAGGCGCCCGGGGAGCGGACGAGCTGCGTGACGACGACGCGCTCGGTGCCGTTGATGATGAACGTGCCGCGGTCGGTCATCCACGGGAAGTCGCCCATGAACACCGACTGCTCGCGGATCTCGCCCGTCTCGCGGTTGATGAAGCCGACCGTGACGGTCAGCGGGCGCGCGTACGTGAGGTCCTTCTCCCGGCACTCGTCGAGCGACGCGACCGGGTTGTCGAACGTGAACTCCCCGAACTGCACGGCGAGGTTGCCGGTGTAGTCCTCGATCGGCGAGATGTCGTCGATCGTCTCGCGCAACCCACCGCCTTCGGGATTGACCAGCCAGGCGAACGACTTCTTCTGGATGTCGATGAGGTTCGGGACCTCGATCGGCTTTTCGAGGCGCGCGAACGTGCGTCGCACGCGGGGAGCATCAACGGAAGCCAAGACGGCGACTCCTCGGGGAGGTCGGAGAACGGCGGGAGAGGTGCGCTGGACGTGCCCAGGGCATACAGGCGCGACCAGCCAAGATAGCACAGGGGGTCGCGGACCCCTGAGCGAGGGGCGCTCGGCGCTCACGGACCCCGCCCGGCCCGGGTCCCGTATGTGGCGGGAAGGGCGCTGTGGGCGGCTGCGACTATCGGCCGAGTGGCCCCAGGATAGCGGCAGCGTCAACCTCCGTAGTTCCCCCGGATTCCGGTTACCACGTCTGGGGGATGGTGGTCAACCGCTTTGGCGCGTAGATTGATGACCGTCCGAGCACCGCAGCGCCTCACCCGGGAGCGGCCCGTCACCGCCCCGGAGCCTGTCCAGCCGGCGCAGCGCCGGCGCACCGTCACATCGAGAGCGCGCGGGTTCCTGGAGGGAACATGAAAAGAGGGCGGCCATGCGGCCGCCCTCTTTTTGCCTAGCGGTGGAGTCTGACGATCTTGGCGTCCGTCCGGCCGCCGGTCGCTGCGGTCAGGCGGGCGGAGACGGCGTGCCGGCGCAGCGCCCGGAACGTCGCGCGGTTCACCGTCAGCGCGACCGAGGTGGCGCGGCCGGTGCGGATGGTCACCGTGCGGCGGGCGATGCCGTGCGAGAGCGCGAGCGTGACCCGGCAGCGGGCCGGCAGCCTCCCCGACCCGGCGCGCAGGCAGGCCACCTTGACCGTCACCCTGCGCCGCGCGGACACCTTCAGGCGCTGCGGCGTGCCCGCCAGGCTCGGCCGCAGCCCGGCCACGGGCGTCGGCGTGGGCGTCGGCGTCGGGGTGGGCGTGACGGTCGGCGTCGGCGTGGGCGTGGGCGACACCGTCGGCTCCGGCGTGGGCGCGGGCGCCGGGCTCGCGTCATAGACCTGCAGCTCGGAGATGCCGAGGAAGCCGCCGTCGCTCAGCGGGTCGCCCTCCTCGTCGGGCCCGGCCACCGAGCGGAACGCGATCAGCCGCACGTACTGCACACCGGCCGGCATCGCCGCGCCGGCGTTGAGCGGGACGCGGTTGAGGCGGTGCAGGTCCGACATGCCGAACGAGCCGTCGGAGACGTCGGTGAACGCGGCGCCGTCCGCCGACACCTGGATCTCGTAGGTCCCGAGCGAGCTGCCGACGAGGTCGCCGCAGTGCGCGGTCGGGTCGATCCAGATCTCGGCCGCGGGCACGGGGCGGGCCAGCTTGAGCGTGATGAAGCGCGGCGCGTCCTCGTGCTCGGGCGTGCCCGGGTCGTCGGTGTCGGTGGGCGCGGTCGTGTCGACCGCGGTCCCAAGGTCTGAGTCGAACATCTTGGCCGGACCGCAGCCGAACGCGGTCTCGTCGCGGAAGTTCGTCGCCGCGACGCTCGCGCGCTCGGCCAGGGCCGGGTTGGCGTCGGCGAAGTTGCGCCGCGTCGCCAGGTCGACGGTGACCGGCGCCGCGCCGACGGTCACCGGGCCGCTCTGCACGTCGGCGTAGCCCGCGGGCGCGTCGGCCAGCAGCGCGTCGTAGTGGCCCTGGGGCACGCCCGCGATGACGTAGCTGCCGTCGCCGCCGGTGACCGCCTGCAGCGCCGGCCCGGCGTTCGGCGTGTCGTGGCCGGCCAGGCCGACCCGCACGCCGGCGAGCGGCCGGTCGCCGTCCGCGCGCACGATGCCGCGGATCGTCCCCGTGGCCGCGCCCACGGCGGGCGGCAGCGAGAAGTCCTCGCGCGGCGCCGTGTCCTGGTCGCCGGCGCTGGAGGCGAAGTAGCCCATCCCGCGGGAGGCGAACACCCGCCAGATCAGCGCCTGGTCGCCGTTACCGGCCACCGTGTCGGCCTGCAGGATGCCGTTGCGCTCGTCGAGGTAGGTCGGCTCGGCCGGGCCGAGCCGCATGCCGCCGGTGACGATCTGCTCCGCGCGCCGCGTGCCCTCGGCCGGCCCGTGCGCGGCGATCAGCGCCGCCCGCAGCTGCCACAGCGTCTGGCCCCAGATCTCGCCGTCGGCGTGGACCTCGGGCACCGTGATCGAGTTCGTGAACGCCAGGATCTTGCCGAAGTCGCCGTAGGTGTAGCCGCCGGGGCCGGCGCCGATCGAGCCGGGGCAGTCCGCGAAGTCGTCGCCCGGCAGGCAGTCGGTCGGCTCGGTGCGGATCAGGTTCGTCCCGTTGTCGACGTAGCGGCCCTCGTCGACGTCGCCCGGACCGGGCGGGTCGGCCATCAGGCCCTGCTTGGCCACGAAGTCGAGCGCGTACCAGTCGCTCCACGCCTCGCCCATCGCGCCGGCCTGGGCGTTGTCGAGCGCGCCGAAGCCCTGCGCGTCGGTGATCAGCCGGTTCGACAGCCCGTGCGTGTACTCGTGGTAGACGACCAGCGGGTCGTCGGAGCCGTTGACGGCGCCGAACTGCAGGAAGTCGCCGCCGCCGATGTCGATCGGCTCGAACAGGTACATCTGCATGCGGCCGGGGATGCCGTCGGGCCGCGTGTCGAAGTTCGCGTTGTCCTGGTGGCCGCCGTCGGGCAGGCCGGCGTCGGTGTTCGCGCCGTCGTCGCTCTGGGCGAGCACGGGGTCGCCGCCGCGGCCGGGCGCGCCGGCGTTGTCCCGCTGGAAGTTGCCGGACGCGGCGTCGAAGCCGATCGGGGCGGCGGCCAGGTGGTCGTGGTAGAGGTTGACGAAGTAGAAGAGCTGGGTGGTCGCCTGCTTGGCGTTGAGCTGCCAGGAGACCGGTGTGGTGTGGTCCCACGTGCAGCCGGGCGGGTCGGGCGGGCAGAAGCCGGCGAGATCCGGGACGCTCTGGATCGGGTAGCGCCAGTCGCCGCCGCCCGAGGGGCCGACCTCGCCGGCCGGCGGCACGGCCTCCTCGAAGTGGTCGACCATCGCGTCGGCGGTGATCGTCGTGCCGACCTGGTCGTCGGCGTCGATGAACGCGTGGGCGTTGTTGCCGGTCAGCGTGGCGGCGCCGGGCGCCAGCCAGGCGTCGAACGGCACGTCGTGCTGCGCGCCGCCCACCGGCGCGCCGGGGAAGTTGTCGTGGACGAAGCCGTTGGCGAGCTTGACGAGGTTGGCGCGGCGGACCACCTCGCCGGTCTGGGCGTCGACCAGCGCGTCGTAGTCCTCGGCCTTGGACACCGGGACGAGCGCCCGCCAGGCCAGCCGGGCCTGGCCGCCCGCCGTGTAGGCGACGAGCGCGGCGGCGCCGTCGCCCGCGAAGTCGGTCGTGCGCAGCGGGCCGGCCTGGCGCCGGACGGCCGGCGCGGCGGCGGCCGAGCCGACGGAGCGCAGGACGCCGGCATACGCCGTGCGCGCGCCGACGGCCGGGGCCGTGGCGTTGAGCGAGAGCCCGCCGCGCAGGCCGCCGCCGGCGTTGATCAGCCGGCCGTCGGCGGCGACGTTGGCCCGCAGGTCGCCGTCCACCAGCGGCACGCCGTCGATGCTGGCCTGCCAGATGAGGTGGGTGACGCCGTCGAGCGAGGTGTACTCGCGCGCGAGCGTCAGCCCGGCGAGGTCGGCCGCGGTCAGCCCGAAGGCGGCGAGGTGGGCGCGGACGTAGCCGAGCGCGACGTCGCGCGGGGCGGCGCGGCCGGCCGCGGTGAGGAAGCCGTCGGTGCGGCCGACCAGGCTCAGCCCGCCGCTCTGCGCGTCGGGCGTGACGAAGCCGCCGCGCCCGAGCTGCGCCCGCAGCGTCGCGCGGGCCTGTGTCGTCGCGGCCGAGGGGGCGGCCGCCTGGGCGCGCAGCCCGAGGTCCGGTGCCGTGCCCCGCGCGGCCAGCGCCGCCTGGCGCGCCGGCACCGCGGCGCCCTGCGGCCGGGCGGACGCGACGCCCAGCGCCGACGCCACTCCGAGCACCATCACAACCGGTCCCAGCCAACGCCGCCCGATCACAGAACCCTCCCCGTCGATTCAGGCGACCCTAATCGGACAGGGAGCGCGGGTCAACGCAAGTTGACGCGTAGAAACGCAAACGGGGCCCGCACTGAGCATCGAAGAGAAGGGTTTCGCCCTTCGGTCACCATTTGGCGCCGGCGCCGCAGCGACGCCGGCGCCGTGCCGTTGGCGACCTGCGGGCGACGTTACTTGATCTCGACGGAGCCGCCGGCCTCCTCGAGGTCGGCCCTGAGCTTGTCGGCCTCGTCCTTGTCGACGCCCTCCTTGATGGGCTTGGGGGCCTCGTCGACGAGCGCCTTGGCCTCCTTGAGGCCGAGGCCGGTGGCCGCGCGGACGACCTTGATGACCTGGATCTTCTTGTCGCCGGCGGCGGTGAGCACGACGTCGAACGCCGTCTGCTCCTCCTCGGCCTCAGCGGCGTCGCCGCCACCGCCGCCGCCTTGGGGCGCGACGGCCATCGGCGCGGACGCCGACACGCCGAAGGTCTCCTCCAGCGCCTTGATGCGCTCGGAGAGCTCCAGGACGCTGATCGACTTGAGCTCCTCGATCCATTCGTCAGTGGTGGGCATTCTCTATTCCTCCGTGGGGGTTTCGGTGGCGCCGGCCTGCTGCTCGGCGACGGCCTGAAGTGCGCGGGCGAGCCCGCCGATGAGGTTCCCGAGCGCGCCGGCCAGCCCGGTGAGGGGGGCGGCGACCCCGCCGACCAGGCGCCCGATGAGCACCTCGCGGCTGGGGAGCTGGGCGATCGCGTCGATCTGGGCCGCGGACAGCCCCGCGCCGTTCATCCAGCCGCCCTTGAACTCCAGGAGCTGGTTGCCGGTGGAGCGGCGGAAGTCGCGCAGCGCC
>JAICUS010000590.1 GCA_025935735.1 Solirubrobacteraceae bacterium
GATCAGCAACCCGAGCTCCTTGGCGCGGACGTCGCGCGAGAGCACCCGGTGGGTGCCGATGAGGATGTCCACCTTGCCCTCAGAGAAGCGCTTGATCGCCTCGCGCTGGTCGGCGGGCGTCCGGAAGCGGGACACGTGCTCGATGACGAACGGCTGGTCGCGCAGGCGCTCCGTGAACGTGCCGTAGTGCTGCTGGGCGAGGATGGTCGTCGGCACGAGCATCAGCACCTGCCGGCCGTCGCTGGCGGCCTTGACCGCGGCGCGCAGCGCCACCTCGGTCTTGCCGTAGCCGACGTCGCCGCAGATGAGCCGGTCCATCGGGCGCTCGGCCTCCATGTCGCCCATCACGCTGTCGATCGCGTCGCGCTGGTCGGGCGTCTCGCGGTAAGGGAACGCGGCCTCGAGGTCGCGCAGCTCCTCGGAGAACTCGGGGTAGGCGTGGCCGCGGCGGCGCTTGCGCTCGGCGTAGAGGTTGAGCAGCTCGCCGGCCAGCTCCTGCGCGGCCCGGCGCGCGCGGGCCTTGATCTTGTCCCAGCGGGTGCCGCCGAGCTTGGACAGCGTCGGCGCGCCGCCGTCCGCCCCCAGGTAGCGGCTGATCTTCGCCAGCTGGTCGACCGGCATGAACACCTTGTCGTCGCCCTGGAACTCGAGGTTCAGGTAGTCGCGGGTCACGCCGGCCACGGTCTTGGTGTCGAAGCCGGCGAAGCGGGCGACGCCGTGGTCCTCGTGGACGATGTAGTCGCCGGTGCGCAGGTCGGCGAAGCTGCGCAGCAGGCCGCGTCCCCGGCGGGTCGGGCGCTGCGCCGCCTTCTTGCGGTGGATCAGCCGGTGCTCGGGGAAGGCGGCGAGCTTGAGGCCGGGCGCGACGAAGCCGTCGCGCAGGGTCGCCTCGGTGAACACGAGCCCGGACGCGCCGCCGTTCAGGCTCGCCTTGACCCGGGCGAGGTTGTAGGCCGCGCGCTCGGCCGCGCCCCGCTGCGGCCAGGCGACCACGGTCGTGTAGCCCGAGCGGACGAGCTTCTCCAGCTCGGACTCCGCCTCGCGCAGGCTGCGGCTCGCGAAGTCCGCCGCCTGCGCGCGGATCTCGATCTCCTGGTCGGCCGAGATCGACGACAGCCGGGCGCTCGCCTGCTGCGCGAGCGCCGCCTGGACCTGCTTCGGGGAGACGTAGAGCGAGCGCGCCTCCTCGTCGTGGAACGCCGTGCAGACGTCCTCCCAGTGGTCGCGCAGCGCCGGCTCGACGTCCTCGTCGGCCGCCACCAGCAGCTGCGTACGCTCGGGCACCAGGTCCAGGAGCGCCTTGAAGTGCTCGAGCGGCAGCAGCTCGGCGATGTCCGGCCGCTCCTCCTCGGTGACCGCGATCTCCGCCAGCTCGCGGTGCTCGGGCGCGAGCTCGGCCGCCGGGCTGATCTCCACGCAGTCGGTGTCGCCGAGGCTGCGCTGGGTGAAGGTGGAGAACCAGCGCAGGCTGTCGACCTCGATGTCGAACAGGTCGACGCGGACGGCGCGCTCCTCGGTGGCCGGATAGACGTCGAGGATGCCGCCGCGGATGGCGAACTGGCCGCGCTCCTCCACCTGGTCGATGCGCTCGTAGCCGGCGGCCACCAGCTGCTGGGCGGTCTCGTCGAGGTCGAGCAGGTCGCCGGTGCGGATCATGAACCCGTGCGGGCGCAGCTTGGGGTCGGGGACCTTCTCCGAGAGCGCGATCGCGGAGATGACGACCACCGGCTGCTCGGAGACACCGGTTTCGCCTGCGGCCTCCGCGGCGCTCTGACGAGCGCCGCTCTCGCCCCGGCCGTCTTGCGCGCCGCTCCGGTCCTCGGCGACGTTACCAATGAGCGCGTCGAGCGCGGCGACCCTGAGCCCCACGAGGTGCGGCGGCGGCCGCAGGTGCGACTCGTAGGCGACGCCGCGGCTCGGGTAGTAGCGGACGGGGCGGGGCGCCAGCCAGGCACGCAGGTCGGCCGCGAGGTCGCGCGCGGCCCGGTCGTCGCCCACGACGACGAGCGTGGGCCGGCGGGCGTCCTGGTCGGCCAGCGCGGCCACCACGAACGGCCGCAGCGACTGCGAGACGAACGCCGAGCCGCCCTCCGCGGCCAGCCGGGCCGCCGCGGGATCGTGTTCGAGGTGGCCGAGGAAGGTGCGGAGCACCGTCTGAGTCTAGGTACGCCGCGCGAGGATGTTCAGCCGCACGTAGTCCGCCACCACCGGCTCGCCGACCTCGGCCAGCACGGCGTCGACGAACGGCTCGCGCTCGGGCTCCGGGAGCCGGTCCAGATGGGCGCCGAGGATGACGGTGGAGAAGAACGCCCTGGGGTCGGGCGGCTGGACGGGCCAGGGCTGCAGCCAGGTCCAGACGTCGGTGAACCCGGCGCGCTCGAGGCGCTCCGCGGTCTCCCGCGCGCCGGCGAAGTTCCACGGGCTCGGGCCGACGTGGCCCACGCGGGCGATCGCCGCCTCGACGCGCGCCACGTTGCCGGCGCCGCCGCACTGGGCGACGAGCTGGCCGCCCGGCTTCAGCGCCGCGTGCAGGCGGGCGAACAGCCGGTCGTGGTCGCCGATCCAGTGGAACGTGGCCGTGCTGAGCACCGCATCCACGGGCTCGTCGACCGACAGCTCCAGCAGGTCGGAGCGGAACGCGTCCACCCGGTCGCCGAAGCGCTGTTTCGCTGCGTCCACCATGGCCTGCGAGCCGTCGACCGCCACCACCCGGCCGCGCGGCAGCCGCTCGAGCACCATCTCCGTGACCCGGCCCGTGCCGCAGCCGGCGTCCAGCACCCGCTCGTCGCCCCGCAGCTCGAGCCGCTCGACCACGTCGCGCCCCCAGGCGAGGTGCGGCAGGGAGACCCGGTCGTAGGTGACGGCATCCCACTCGCGAGGCGGCATACGTCCGTACGTTATCTCATACAGCGACGATGCGCTCGGCCTCGTCGGCCGCGCGGCCGACGAGGTCCGCCACCTCGGCGGCGGACTGGCGCCACTTGCCCAGCACGTAGGCGGCCACGATGTCGGGATCGGTGGAGTCCGGGCGCCCGACGCCGACGCGGACGCGGTGGAAGTCCGCGCCGCCGAGCTCGCGCTTGAGGGACTTCAGGCCGTTGTGGCCGGCCAGGCCGCCGCCCAGCCGCGAGCGGATCTCGCCGAACGGCAGGTCGATCTCGTCGTGGATGACCAGCAGGCGGTCGAGGTCGAGCTTGTAGGAGCCGCGGGCCGGGCCGGCGGAGCGGCCCGCCTCGTTCATGTAGGTCTGCGGGCGCAGCACTGCGACGCGGGGCCCGCCCGGCCCCGTGCGGCCCTCGGCGAGCTCGCCGGCGAACTTCTTCTTGGGCTTCGGCAGATCCCAGCGGCGCGCCAGCTCCTGGGCGACCTTGAAGCCGACGTTGTGCGGCGTCTCGGCGTAGCCGGACCCGGGGTTGCCCAGGCCGACGATCAGCCAGTCGACCGGTGCGGAGGAGAAGACCTTCAGGACCCGTGGCCGTGGCCGAAATCACGACGCATTCCGGCGGGCCCCGCCCGCCGCTGCCGGGCGGCGGCCACCGCACACGTACCACCAGTATGCGAGCGGATGGCCGCC
>JAICUS010000729.1 GCA_025935735.1 Solirubrobacteraceae bacterium
GACACCTACGCGCTGACCGTCATCGGCTACATGGGCAACAACGTCCTGCCCGCGCGCGCCGGCGACGCGATCCGCGTGGTGCTGATGGCGCCGCGCGCCGAGACCTCGCGGCGCACCGTGGTCGGCACCCTGGTGGCCGAGCGGCTGCTGGACGTCGCCGTGCTCGTGGTGCTGTTCGTGGTCGTCGGCTACGGGCTGCTCGGCACCGTGGGCGGCGGCAAGGTGGAGATCATCGCGCTGGCCGCGGTCGCGCTCGCGCTGGCCGCCGTTATCGGCTGGCGGCTGGTGCGCCGCAACGACCGCCTCCACGCGCTGGTGGCGCCGATGGCCTCGGCGACGCTGAGCCTGCGCCGCGCCCACCACGGCCTGCGGCTGCTGGCGATGACGCTCGTCGTCTGGGCGGTGGAGGCGGCGGTGTGGATCGCCGTCGGCGCCGCCGTGGGCTTCAGCATGGGCCCGCTCGACGGCATCTACCTGGTCGCGCTGGCCAGCGTCTTCTCCATGATCCCGTCCGGCCCGGCCTACGCCGGCACCCAGGACGCGGCGGTGGCGATCGGCATCAAGGCGCTCGGCGGGACGGGCGGCACCGCGGTGGCCTACCTGCTGATGCTGCGCTTCGTGATCGTCGTCCCGATCACGCTGTTCGGGCTGGTGCTGCTCGTGCTCCGCTACGGCGGGATCTCCAAGCTGCGGCAGGCCCGGGCGGAGACGCCGCAGTGACCGACGTGGCCGCCCCGACCGCCGATCGTGTGGTCGCGGCGCCCCCGCGGCTCCGGCGCTCCCCGCGCGCCTGGCTGGCCGAGCAGGACTCGCGCGAGCTGGCGCTCTGGGTCGCGCTGGTGGCGATCGCCCTGATCCTGCGCTTCGTCCATCTGGCCGACCGGCCGTTCCATCACGACGAGAGCCAGGACGCCTACTTCTCCTACCTGTTCCGCAAGACCGGCGACTACCAGTACAACCCGCTGCTGCACGGGCCGTTCCGGTTCTACCTGACCGGCCTGATGTACGTGCTGTTCGGCGACTCGGACTTCACCGCGCGCCTGGCCCCGGCGCTGATGGGCACGACGATGGTGGCGCTGCCGTTCGGCCTGCGCCGCCTGCTCGGGCGCCCGGCGGCGTTCCTGGCGGCGGCGCTGCTGGCCTTCGAGCCGACGTATCTGTACTTCTCGCGCTTCGCGCGCGAGGACATCTACATCGCCTGCCTGACCCTGGCGCTGATCGTCGTCGTCTGGCGGTTCCTCAGCGAGCCGCGCAAGTCGCACCCGGCGATGATCGGCGCGCTGCTGGCGCTGTCGTTCGCCACGAAGGAGTCGACGTTCATCACGGTCTTCGTGATGGGGTCGTTCTTCCTCATCGCGCTGGCCGCGCCGCGCACCCGCGCGCAGGTCTGGGGGCCGGTGAGCGGCGTCGGCCTGGAGGCCTGGGGCTGGGCGCTGGCCGCGTTCGCCGGCGTGTTCACGCTGCTGTTCACGACGTTCCTGACGCACCCGCACGGCCTGTGGGACGGCATCTACACCGGCCTGAAGTACTGGCTGAGCCAGCAGGGCGTGCACCGCGGCGGCGAGCCGCGGATCTTCTACGGCGTGCTGCTGGTCTTCGTGGAGTGGCCGGCGCTGATCTTCGGCACGATCGGCGCGGTGTCGCTGCTGCGCCGGCGCTCGCTGTTCGGGATGTTCCTCGTCTGGGACTTCCTGCTCTCGTTCGCGGTCTACTCGTGGGCGAGCGAGAAGTTCGCCTGGCTGGTCATGCACCCGCTGCTGCCGCTGCTGCTGCTCTCCGGCGCCGGCCTGCAGGCCATCTGGCGGGCGCGCGGCGCCTGGCGCTACGTGGGCCTGGCGGTCGCGGTCGTGGGGATCGTCTACTACGGCGCCTCCTCGTGGCGGATCAACTTCGGCGGCCACGGCGCCGACCCGGACGAGCTGCTCGTCTCCACCCAGTCCTCCACCGAGGTCAAGCAGGTGTCCGAGCAGGTGCTCTCCCTCGCCGCCTCGCGCGGCCCGACGAAGCCGCCGCTGACCATCACGGTCGACGCCGCCGACGGCGCGACGTTCCCCTACGCCTGGTACTTCCGTCACCTCAGCGCCGGCTACATCGACGAGTCGCTGCCCAACGCCGCACCACCGACCTCCGACGTCGTCCTGCTCACCGACGAGAGCCGCGCGCGGCTGGGCCGGGCGCTCGACGGCTACGACGGCCGCGAGTACAGCTTCCGCGTCTGGTGGGTGCGCGAGTACGGCAAGATCAGCCCGCGGACGTGGTGGGACTGGGTCGTCCACCGCAAGGTGTTCAACCCCACCGGCGGGATGCCGGAGTGGCTCTACGTCAAGAAGGGTTTGTAGGCGCCTCGCGGCGCCGTGCCGGGGGCCGGCGAACGGCTGCTGGGTAGGGAAGCGAGAGCCCTGACCGCCCCGCGGAAATGATCGTTTCGGTTGTGCCGTCGGCGGTGGTGAGGGAACTTCATACGTATTTCTGGGGACTAAGTTTACTCCTCAAACCCTGAGCAGAGCCGGTTCTGGTCGAACATGGGCGACCGAGCGGGTCGCGCCGACGAAATCGACCACGAACGATTCGTCGTTCGAATCTCACGGCGTCCCAAGGGCGACCTCCTCCCCACCCAGCCGCAGTTCGCCGTCCC
>JAICUS010000807.1 GCA_025935735.1 Solirubrobacteraceae bacterium
GGCGGCGAGGCCGAGCGAGAACGCCACGATCAGCACCAGCCCGAGCCCGACGCGGTGCTGCGAGATCGCGCCGAGCAGGACGACCAGCGCGGTCGGGCAGGGGATCAGCCCGGCTGACGCGCCGAGCGCGAGGATGGAGCCCCGCCCCGCGCGATCGTGACCATGATCGTGACCGTGATCGTGAACAGGATCGTGATCGTGAACATGATCGTGATCATGGTTGTGCGCGCGGGTGTGCCGCAGGCGGCCGCGCAGCACGCGCAGGCCGACGCCGACGACCATCAGCCCCGCCGCGAGGTTGAGCCACGGGTACAGGTGCTCGGGCAGGATCCAGGCGCTGAGTGACAGCGCGACGAGGCCGAGCGCGAACACCCCCGCCGTGTGCGTGACGGTGACCGTCCCGCCGAGCAGCAGGGCGTCCCGCACGCTGCCGCGGGTGCCCACCAGGTAGGCGGCGACCATCGACTTGCCGTGCCCCGGCGAGAGCGCGTGCAGCGCGCCCCAGCCGAACGCGGCGGCGAGCAGCAGCACGAGCACGCCGCCGCCGTCGTCGAGGATCGACGCGAAGCCGCCGGAGCCGCTGCCGGAGCTGAACGCGGCGCGGCCGCCCGGCGCGCTGACCGTGCCGGCGCCTGGGGCGACGGTGAGCCGTGCGTCGCGGACGTCTGCCGGGCTCTTGAGCAGGTCGCGCGGGTAGCGGCGCAGCTCGTGCGTCGGGTCGGAGCCCGGCACGTCCGAGCGCACCGCGGTGCCGCGGCCGGGCAGCGGCACGACGGCCTTCCAGCCGATCCGCCCGGGGAACGTGCCGTCATGTATCCGGATTGCGCGGAGCGCGCGGACGTCCGCGGAGAGCGGCAGCACGACCCGCGTGGTCGCCAGCCCGCCCTGGCCGGGCGGGTGCGACAGCCGCGCGGGACCGGCGGGGCGCAGCGTGACGCGCCGGCCCCCGACGGTGACGACGAGCCGCCGCGCCACCTCGGCGCGCTTGCGGGCCAGCACAGCGCCGGCGGGCAGCCCGCGCTCCTGGAACGTGGGGATCTCCGCCTGGTCGAGCACGTAGCGGACGTCGACGCGCTGCGGCGACGCCCGCACCTCGGTGAGGTGGTTGACGGAGAAGTTGCCGAGCGGGTGCGCGTCCGCCGCGGCCGGCGCCGCCAGTGCGGCGCCGGCCACGAGCAGCGCGGCGAGGCGGGCGGGGTGGGTGGGCCTCATCCCCCGCCGGCGTCGTGCGGCGAGACGCGTCATCGCCCGGCCTCCGGCGCCGCGCCGCGGAGCGCCCGCTCCGCGCGAAGCGCCTGCCACGGCCATCCGCGCAGGCCGTGGGCCAGCGCCAGCCCCAGCTCCCGGCGGCCCTCGGCGCCGTGCCCCGCCGCCAGCGCGGTCAGCCCCGCGTGGTTGAGGAACAGCGGGTCGCGGGAGCCGAGCTTCAGCGCCCGCCGCGACCATCCGTACGCCTCCTGCGGGCGGCCGG
Organism: Solirubrobacteraceae bacterium; assembly: GCA_025935735.1. Next base: position 1,472 of record JAICUS010000807.1, read on the forward strand.
CCCGCGTCAGCGCCCACTCGAGCGCGTCGGCGGAGCGCACGCTCGGCGCCTCGGCCCACGCGCGCCGGGCCAGGGCCACCGCCCGGGCCGGCGAGCCGTGGTCGGCCTCGAACACCGCCAGCTCGGTGTCCGTGTTGACGCCCGCGGCGTGCAGCAGCTTCTCCTCGGCGCCGACCAGCTGCAGGTCGCGCATGCCCTGCGCGGTCCGGCCGGCGGCCAGCTCGGCCTCGCCGAGCCCGATCACGTACTCGGGCAGCGGCAGCCGGGCGACGATCGCCCGGCGGCGCTCGATCGACGCCGGCGTCTTGCCCGCCAGCCGGACGAGGCCCTGCTCGGCCGCCGGCGTACCCGGAACGGCGGCGAGCGCCCGCTCATACGCGCGGCGGGCCAGCGCGCGATGGCCGAGCTGGCGCTCCAGCTCGCCCAGCAGCGAGCTGACGTAGGCGACGTTCTCCTGCGCCGGCCCGCCGGAGTCGACGGCCAGGCGCATGGCGCTGGCCGCGCCGGCCAGGTCGCCGTGCAGCTCGCGCAGGTAGGACACCCGCGCGTAGGCGGCGAGGTTCGGCTTGCGGTCGACCATCGACTGGAGTTCGGATCGCGCCGCGCCGTAGCGGCCGAGCTCGACGTCGGCGTCCACCAGCACGGCGGAGACGTCGACCATGTCCGGCTGCGCGGCCCGGGCGCGCTCGCCC
>JAICUS010000407.1 GCA_025935735.1 Solirubrobacteraceae bacterium
ATCACCAGGCGCCGGCCGTCGTCCATCGCGGCGAACACGCCGCCCGCCACGGGCTGCAGCCGGTGGATCGTCCCGTCAAGCCCCGCGAGTCCCCACCAGACCTCGTCGCTCACGGGCCGGTAGAGCCGGCCGTCCAGCTGGCGCACGTCCGTTCCCAGCAGCTCCAGCGGCAACGCGTAGGTCGACGGCCGCGGGACGCCGTCCGGTCCCATCAGCCACGCCTTGTCGTCGCACAGCACCCAGAGGCCCCGGTCGTCGTCGACCAGCTCCGGCAGGCAATCGTCCGGCCCCAGCACGATCCCGGCCGGGTCCAGACCGGCCGGCGTCACGCGCCGCAGCTGGAGCTGCCCCGAGGTGTCGAGGGCGGCGAAGTGCGTCCCATTGGCGGCGACCGGGGCGGTCATGCGCGGGATCTGCCCCTGGCTGTCCGAAACCAGGCTCGCGACCGTCGTCTGCGTGCCGTCCGGCGCCGTCGTGATCAGGTCGGTCGAGGGCGGGCCGCCCGCGGGAAGCCGGAGGGCCGTCACCCACCGGCGGCCGTCCACGTCGACCGTGGCGTCGTCGAACGCCACCGCGTCCGACGCCGGCGGCGCGACGGGGCTGAAACTGCGCCCCGCGTCCGCGGACAGCAGGAACCGGTCCGCCCCGGCCGAGGACACCACCAGCGCGAGCTGGTAGTCGCCGGCCACCGAGAACGCCGAGTAGGACTCGCCCGGCGCGAGCGGGAGGTTGACCTCGCGCACGTCCGCGGATGCCACCGCCGGCACCGCGCACATGACCGGCACGAGCACGAGAAGTGCTTTGACCAGCGTGGATCCCCCCATCGGCGGGCGATCGTAGCGACGGCCCGAGCCGCGCAGTATCGGCCGTTCGGCCAGGGCGCACCGCCGGCTCAGTCCTCCAGCCGGAACCCGATCTTCATCGTGACCTGGTAGTGGGCCGGTCGGCCGTCCGCGATCTGGCCGCGCACGCCCGCCACCTCGAACCAGTCGAGGTTGCGCAGCGTCCTGGACGCCTTCGCGATCGCGATGTCGATCGCGGCTTGCACGCTGTCCGGCGACGTGCCGGTGATCTCGACGGTCTTGTAGACGTGGTCGCTCATGACGGGCGGTGATACCAGGGCTCGCGTGGATCGCCTCCTCGAGCGCGACAGATCCCGGCAGCTGCTTGCGCACGTGGTACGCCGGCGTGGTGGACGAGGAACGAGTTGACCTCGGCGCCCCACTCGCCGGGATGCCATTCGGGGTGCCGCGCCGCCCAGCACCAGATGCCGTCGGCGATCGGCTGCGGCCCGCTCACGCCGCGGCGATCTCGGCCTCGGTCTCCAGCACGCCCAGCAGCTCGCCGACGCGGCAGACCAGCAGGCGCTCCTCGTCGACGTCCACCCAGGCGCCCGCGGACGCCGGGAAGACGACGTGGTCGCCGGGCTTGACCGGCATGCTGATCCCGGCGCCCTCCCACCAGTCCAGCCCGGGGCCGACCGCGAGCACGATCCCGTGCTGGGGCGGCGGCTCGTGCGTCCCGGCGGGGACGAGCAGGCCGGACTGCCGGATGCGGTCCGGCTCGAGCTCCTTGACGACGACGCGGTCGAAGAGGGGACGGAGGATGTGGCGCATGTCTGCGGCCCCACCTTAGGGCGCGGGCATGGTGAGATCGAGCCGGTCCCCGGCCAGCGCGAGCCGCGTCCCGCGATCGAATCGGCCGTCCAGGGTCACGAGCGCGGGCGCCGCCCGCATCCGCCCGCGGCCGAGGGCGAGGCGGCGGCGGCCGTCCAGCTCGCCGATCGTCGGCGCCAGCAGCGGCAGCGGCAGGAAGCCGTCGCGCCGGCGGATGCGCGCGTCCACCAGCAGCTCGCCGTCGCGGCGCGCGACGAAGCGCCCGCGCGACACCTCGAACTCGGCGAGCTCCTTCGGCAGGTTCCAGATCTCCCGGCCGCCGGCCAGCGAGCGCTCGTCGTCGACGTAGATGTGCGAGACGACGAGCCCGGGGCGGAACACGATCAGCTCGTGGTAGGCCAGCGTCGCGCCGGTGTAGGTGGCCAGGAACAGCCCGCTGGTCGCGCCGCGCGGGATGATCAGCACCTCGCCGTGCAGGCGCCAGGGAGCGGGCGGGTGGGTCATCGCCGCCGGCGGGCGGCCTCTGAGATCAGCAGCGCGAGGGCCGGCGGCACGGTGGCGGGCAGCGTATTGAAGTGGAAGAACAGCAGGTCCCACAGGCCGGACAGCACGAACGTCAGCACCGCCACCGGCCACTGGCGCCGGCATTCCGCGGCCAGCACGCCGCCGAGCACTCCGGCCACGAACACGTCGCCGTAGCCCAGGCTCGCGTAGTGGATGTCGACGTACTGCAGCTGCGGCGCGCCCGGCAGCGGCACCGCGGCGTTGAGCACGGCGTTGGGCGCCTGCAGCTGGTTGCCGAACACGAGGATCGAGTCGACGATCGCCATCGCCACGATCCCGGCCTTCAGCCACAGCAGCGGCACGCCGCCGGCCAGCAGCCGCCCGACCGTCACGGCGCTCAGCGCGGTCAGCACCGCGGCCGCGCTGTCGCCCGCCAGTCCGCCGACGTCGAGGCTGGCCAGGATCAGCAGCGCGAGCGCGAGCAGCGCGTACCACGGGCGCGCGCCGTGCATCGCCCAGCCGAGCGCCAGCGCCGCGCCCGGCGGGACCAGCACCAGCGCGATCCAGGTGAGCCCGTCCGCCACCTGCGGGATGAGCGCGATCGCGCCCACCACGACGGCGATCGACAGCGGCAGGATGAGCGCCCACGCGCGCCCCTTCAGGCGCTCCAGCCACGGCGGGATCCCCGCGGCGGGGAGCGCGACGAGCGACGCCTGGGCGCCGATCAGCACGCCGTCGGCCACGAGGAACGGGGTGTTCACGAGCCAACCGTGACAGGATCGGGCCCGATGCTCGGAGTCTGCGTCACCTGCGGCGTCCAGTTCGGCGGCCCGGCGGAGCGCTGCCCCGTCTGCGAGGACCCGCGCCAGTACGTCCCGGTGAGCGGCCAGCAGTGGACGACGCTCGAGGACCTCCGGCGCGAGCACCGCAACGTCCTGCGCGACGAGGCGGGCTTCACCGGGATCGGCACCGAGCCGAGGTTCGCCATCGGCCAGCGCGCGCTGCTGGTGCCCTGGGGCGGGTCGAACCTGCTCTGGGACTGCGTCACGCTGCTCGACGACGACACGGTCGCGGCGGTCGAGGCGCGCGGCGGCCTGCGGGCGATCGCCATCTCACACCCGCACTACTACTCGGCCATGGTCGAGTGGGCGCACCGCTTCGGCTGCCCGGTGCTGCTGCACGAGGCCGACCGCGAGTGGATCATGCGCCCGGACGACGCGATCGAGCTGTGGAGCGGCGAGACCCGCGAGCTGGGCGACGGGCTGACGCTCGTGCGCTGCGGCGGCCACTTCGCCGGCGGCACGGTGCTGCACAGCGCCGACGGGACGCTGCTGTCCGGCGACATCGTGCAGGTCATCCCGGACCGCTCGCACGTCTCGTTCATGTACTCCTATCCGAACCTGATCCCGCTGCCCGAGGCGGAGATCCGGGGCATCCTGGCCGCGCTGGAGCCGTTCGCGTACGAGCGGATCCTGGGCGCGTGGTGGGACACGGTGATCCCGACTGACGGGCGGGCGATCGTGGAGCGGTCCGCACAGCGCTACATAAGCGCGATCAATGGAGAAATGCCGGCGAGAACGGGGTAACAGAACGGACATGGCCGTATTGGAGCTCGTGCACTCGCGCCCCGACTGGATGGGCGCCCTGACCGTCGCACTGACCCGCCCGCCGGGCATCCCGGAGCGCCGCGCGGGTGACGACCCCTGGCAGGAGGGCAACGCCGCCGGCATGGCCGAGCGCCCGCGCCGCATCTCCGACGACCTCGCGTGGCTGCGTCAGGCCTACGACGAGCCCGAGGAGCACGGGCTCCGAGGCCTCGAGAACACCGCCGCGGTCGCCGCCTGGCACACCTCGGCGGAGTCGAAGGACCGCCTCTGCCGGCTGCGCGATCGCGGCGTGCTGGAGGCCGCCGGCTTTCTGCTGCATGAGGAGGAGAGGGTCCCGGTCTAGATACCCCTCCGGGGTACGTGCTAGCCTGACGTCCGTGCCGGAACGCGGCTACAGCGCGACAAAGGACCAGCTGCAGAACCGCCTCGCCCGGGTCGAGGGCCAGGTCCGCGGCGTCGCGCGCATGGTCGAGGAGGACCGCTACTGCATCGACGTGCTGACCCAGATCAGCGCGATCCAGGCGGCGCTCGACAAGGTCGCGCTCGGGCTGCTCGACGACCACGCGCGCCACTGCCTGCTCGGCGAGGGCGAGGGCCCCGGCGAGCCCGCCGCCCAGGCCGACGAGCTGATGGGCGCCGTCGGCCGGCTGCTGCGCCGCGGCTAAGAGATCGCTCGGGGGCCCCACCCTAACGGCGACGTGTCGCAGGGCCGACCGGTAGGCGCTCCCGCCGTTAGGGCACCCCTAGCGTCGCCGCGCCCGCGTCCAGCAGGCCGGCGCCGTAGATGGTGTCGCGCCCGGGCGGGCCGAGGTCGCGCGCCGTCTGCTCGAGCCGCCGCTCGACCGCCGCCGGCGTCGGGTCGGGGCCGAGCACGCCCGAGGCGATCACCAGCGCCGCCGCGGCCGCGACCTGCGGCGCGGCCATCGAGGTGCCGTGGAAGCCCACCGGATGGATCGTCTTGTTCGAGCGCGTGAACGCCATCTGGACGATCGACCGCCCGTGTCGCTTGGGATTGCAGTTCGGCTGGTCGAGCCCGGCGTCCTTGCCGCCGCCCGGCGCCACCAGGTCCAGCCCGTTGCCGGTGTTCGAGTAGCTGGCGAGGCAGTCGTCCTCGGTCACGGCGCCGACGGAGATCACGCCCGGCAGCGCGGCCGGATAGTCGACGTGCGCCTGGGCGGTGTTGCCCGCCGCCGCCACGATCACCACGCCCTTGCGGTGGGCGTAGCGCACCGCCGCGGCGATGTCGGGGATCTCGTCCGCGCTCGTGACGTCCTTGCCGAAGTCGATCGAGAGGTTGATCACCTGCGCGCCATGGTCGGCGGCGTAGCGGATGCCCTTCCTGATCGACCGGTTGTCGCCGACGCCCAGGCGGTTGATCACCTGGACCGGCATGATGCTCGCGCCGTAGGCCAGCCCGGTCTCGCCGATCCCGTTGCCGGTCGCCTCGGCGATCGTGCTCGCGACGTGCGTGCCGTGGCCGTTGAAGTCATACGGCGTGCGGCTCTGCCCGCGGCAGGCGTCCTGGCCGCGGCCGAAGTGCGCACAGAAGCTGTGCGGGGCGACGATCCGGTAGCGGGAGATGTCCGGCGAGCGCGGATAGACGCCATGGCCCGCGTACGCGAGCCCGGTGTCCAGCACGGCGACCACGACGCCGAGCCCACCGGGCCGCCCGGCCGCGACCAGGTTGTCCCAGGCCCGCGGAGCGTCCACGCCGAACTGCGGCAGGAAGTTCCACTGATCGAACTGCCAGCCGCCGGGCAGCCCGAGCCGCCCGGGGTCGTTCGGGATCAGCGCCTGCGCGGGCGCCGCGAGCAGCAGGAAGACCAGGAGCGTGAGACCGGCGCGGCGCAGGCCGGCAAGCATAGGCACGCCACATGAACACGGCCCGTGCCGCCGAGCAGCGCACAACGG
>JAICUS010000263.1 GCA_025935735.1 Solirubrobacteraceae bacterium
CACCCCGCGCTGGATGTCGGACGGCGAGTCCTCGCCGCCGTAGGACCCCAGCCAACCACCGACCGCATCGATGTCCACGCCGAACACCGCCATGATCTCCTTGGGCATCTCTCTCTCTCCTTCGGTCATCGTATGTGCCTATGAGCCATCGCTTCCCGAGCACCGACCCCGTGATCATCACCTGCGCGCTGACCGGCGGGATCCACGGCAAGGAGGCCAACCCGCACCTGCCCGAGCAGCCCGACGAGATCGTGGCGCATGGCGTTGCCGCGGTGGCCGCCGGCGCGGCCATCCTGCACGTCCACGCGCGCAATCCGGACGGCTCGAACACGATGGACCCGGAGATCTATCAGGAGCTGCACCGACGGCTCTGTGCGGAGACGGGTGCGGTGGTCCAGCTGACCACGGGTGGCAGCCCGCGGCTGCCGGTCGAGGAGCGGTTGAACACCGTGTTGCTCGCGCCCGAGATGTGCTCGCTGAACATGGGGCTGCTCAACTTCTTCATCCGTGGCGAGCAGGCGTTCTTCGCGAATCACCGCTCCGACATCGAGCGCTTCGCGCGCGAGATCGCGGCACGCGGTGTGCGCCCCGAGCTGGAGGTCTACAGCGCGGCCATGCTCGAGGAGGTTCAGCATCTGCTGTCGCTGGACGTCCTGCAGCCGCCGTACGTCATCAACTTCGTCCTGCACACCCCGACGCAGGGCGGCTCGCGCGGCACGCCGGAGAACCTGCACGACCTGATGGCGCGCGTGCGCGCGCTCGGCGTGCCGTGGGAGCAGCTGCGCCTGAATCTGTCCGCGATGGGCCCGACCCAGCTGCCGATGACGACGATCGCCATGGCGATGGGCCTCAATATCCGGGTCGGGATGGAGGACAACGTCCTGTTCCGGCGTGGGGAGCCGCTCACCGACAACGCGCAGCTCGTTGCCCGCGCCGTCCGGATCGCCGCCGAGCTGGACCGGGCCGTGGCCACGCCCGAACAGGCGCGGGAGATCCTGGGTCTGCGCGGCCGGCCGACGGGCGAGTTGCCCGTGGGCAGCGCGCTGCCTGTCATGAGCTGAGCACCGTGGCGCGCGCCAGCGCAGCCGCGCCGGACGACTCGAGGTCGCGCACGGCGGCGATCATCCGCTCCCCGGCGCGCGCGCCCGGCTCGCCGGCTTCATGGCAGACCGCTCGCGCCCAGGTCTCGACCGTCTCCACGTCCCAGGCGTAGGTCGCGTGGTCCGGGCGCAGCTCGCCGCGCAACATTCGCCCGTCCGTGGTCTCGATCTCCAGCCATGCGGCGAGGCGCGGCAGCGCCGGGTCGGGCACGACCTCCACGCGCGCGGTCAGCGCCGACGTGTCCGGATCGTCGTGGCGGGCGAGTCCTTCCAGCGACAGGCCGCCGTGGCGCAACGCGGCCGCGACGCAGAACACCACGCTCATCAGCGGCCCGCCGGTGCCGTGAAACGGCCCGCGACCGAGCGTGCCGGGATAGTCGCGGTCCTCCGGGTTCAGTGCGCAGCGCACACGGACCACGTCGCCGGGACCGAGCGTGTGGCGAGCGGCGAGCTCGGCCGCCACGGCCACCGGCGCCTGCGCGATGTTGCATGCGGGATAGGGCTTGTAGATGACATCGCGTACGCGCCAGGAGTCGCCCGCTTCCAGCGGCCATTCCGGCGCGTCCAGCGGCGTGCCGGCGAATGCCGAGGCGAATCCGTAGGCGCCTTCCAGCGCGCGCTCCGCGCCGCGCACACCCTGTTCGGCCAATAGCGCCGCCGTGACGCCACCGCGGGCCGTCGTGCCGAGCTGGTAGGCCCAGTCGTCAGCGCCGTCGATCCAGGTCTGCGTGAGCCCGGCTGCGAATCCGGCGCCGAGGGCGATGGCGTGTCCCGTGCGTTCCGCATCCAGCCCGAGCACGGCGGCGCTTGCCGCTGCGGCCCCGAGCGCGCCGAACACGGCCGCGGCACGGAAGCCGCGTGCCACCACCGGGTCGACCAGCCGCTCGCCGACGCCCGCGGTGACCTCGTATCCGGCCACTATGGCGGTGAGCAACGTGGCCCCGTCGGTCCCGCGCTGCTCGGCAAGCGCGAGCGCGGCCGGCAGGATCGCCGCGCCGGGATGGGCCTGCGACGCGTAGTGCGTGTCGTCCTGGGCGCGCGCGTGCAAGGCCACCGAGTTGGCGAATGCCGCCTGCTCGACGTGCACCCGCCCTCCGTCGACCAGCAGCGTGGCGTCGGCCGGTCCGCTGCCTCGGGCCAGCGCCCAGGCGGGACGCGCACGCTCGCCCGACGCGATTGCGCAGGCGAGCTCGTAGACGAGGTTGGCCTTCGCCTTCGCGGCCACGTCGGGCGGCAGGCCGCGATCTCGCAGTACCGTCACGTACTCGCCAGCCGCCGCGGCGAGTCCATGACCGGGCATGGTCAAGATGGAGCAACCGCGGCGGCGGCGAACCCGGTCCTCTCGGCTCCCTTGAGGCCCAGTATTCGCCGTGCATCCTCCGGCGTGGCGACGGGGCGGCCGAACTCCTCGGCCAGGCGGGCGATGCGCGCCACGAGCTGGGCGTTGGACGTCGCGAGCTCCCCGCGCCGGTAGTAGATCTGGTCCTCCAGGCCCACCCGGACGTGCCCGCCGAGCGGGATCGCAGCCATCGCCGTGACGAGGCTGTGGCGGCCGATGCCTGCGACGCTCCACGGAGAGTCCGGCGGGATCAGCGACCGCAGGTGCAGGATCTCCGCTGCCGTTGCCGGAGCGCCGCCCGGCACCCCGAGCACGAACTGGAAGTACAGCGGCGCGGCGATCAGGCCCTCCGCCGCGAGCTGCAGACAGGCGCCGATCATGCCGTCGTGGAACACCTCGAGCTCCGGCTTGGTGTCCGCGTCCCGCATGCGAGTGGCGAGGTTGCGCAGGAACGGCAACGACCCGTCCATGACGCGTTCCCCCCAGGACATCGTGCCGGCGTCGAAGGAGGCGAGCTCGGGCTCGAGGTCGAGGGAACGGGGTCGCTCCTCGTCGGTCGTCTCGCCGCCCGGATCGGTGGTGAGGTTGACGACCATGTCGCAGCGCTCGCGCAGCCGATTGGCCACGGACGCGTAGCGCGCGAGGTCGTGCACCGGCCGCTCGGCGTCGTCACGCACGTGCAGGTGTGCGACGGCCGCTCCGGCCACGTGCGCTTCGTACGCCGACTCCGCGATCTCGGCGGGGGTGACCGGCAGGTGCGGCGTGGCCTCGCGGCCATGCTCGCCGCCGGTCACCGCCACCGAGATGATCAGTGGGTCCATTCGTCCGTCAGGCCGTCATGTCGGGCCGGGCCGGGCCGGCGTCGCCACGCTGCAGCGCGGGCCGGACATGGGCGAGGTACCAGAGGCCGCCGACCGCGATCATGGCCAGCGTCGTCCAGCCGATCGACTGATTGATGTTGGGCAGCGTGAGCGTGCCGACGAGGAACAGCTGCCAGATGACCGCGGCCCACCCCACCGGCTCCGCCCAGCGGCCGAGCGAGAACTTGCCGAAGCTCGGCGGCAGCGTCTTGCGGCGGACCTTGTAAACGAAGATCACCGCGACGAACAGGTAGACGAGGTTGTAGCCCACCGACGCGGTGCCGACGACGTACGAGAGCGCCGTAGTCGAGATCAGCGCCGGGATGGTGAACATGGCGATCGCGAAGATCGACACGCCGATCAGAGCGTAGTGCGGCGTCTTGAAGCGGTCCGAGACCTGCGAGAAGCTCGAGGACAGCGGCACCATGTTGTCGCGCGCGAGCGAAAACAACAGGCGGGCCGCGCCGGCCATGATCACCAGGCAGACGGCCACGAACGAGATCAGGAACAGGATGTCGATCAGGCTCCTGGCCGTCCCGCCCCACTGGTACTCGATGATGTCCAGGACCGGGGTGCTCGAGTTGACGATCGCGCCGATGTTCGGTGCGGCGTAGGCGTACCCGACCAGCAACAGCATGCCCGCCACGCCGACCGACACCAGCGACCACAGCATCGTCTTCGCGGCGACGTTGGGGGCGTCCTTGGTCTCCTCGGCCAGGTCGGCCGGGAGCTCCCACGCGGCGTAGGTGAACGCGCCGAGCAGGAACGAGAGCACGAACGCGCCCGCGTAGCCGCCGCTGGCCCCGGGCTGCTGATGGAACAGGAACGACACGGGGTGCGGGTGCTTGACGATCGCGTAGATCAGGATCGCCACGGAGATGCCGACGCCGCCCACGATCTCGGTGACGACGGCCATGTTGTTCAGCCGCGACGCCAGGCGGATGCCCATGATGTTGATCGTGGCCACGATCAGCGTGAGGACGATCGCGCCGAAGATGTTGGCGTTGCGGGTGACCGTGATCCCGAACTCCGACAGGAAGTACGGCGTGACGCCGTAGATCGTGCCCGCGCAGCCGACGGCGAAGCCGATCAGGCCGGCCACCGCGACGAACCAGCCAAGCCTCGGATTGGTCAGGCGGCTCGACCACTGGTACGCGTAGCCGGCGACCGGGATCCGCCCGACCAGATCGGCGAACACCAGGCCGACGAGCAGTACCGCGACGCTCGCGATCGGCCACGACCAGATCCCGGCCGTGCCGGCGTGCGTCATCACGAACCCGATCGTCAGGAAGATCGCGGCGGTGATCGACATCCCCGAGAACGACACGGCGTATGAGGAGAAGCTCCCCATCGCCCGCTCGAGCTTCTGCTCGTAGCCGAAGCTCGCCAGGACATCGGCCTCGCTTGCCGTGCCCGGTGTCGAGACCACGCGCTCCGTTTCAGCTGACATGTTGCCCTCTCTCCTCTCCTTGACGCATTGACCGCCCGGCCCGCCCACGGCCGCGCGGCTCCTTCCTCTCACGCGGGCTGGACGACCTCCTCGGCCACGCGCGCGGCGGCGCGCCTCACCGCCGCCACGGCCGCGGCCGCACTCTCCTCGTCCAGCACCGTCGACACGTTGAGCGTCCCGCGCGGCGCGAAGTACACGCCCTCGTCCAGGCCTGCGAGGTGCAGCCGCGCGAGGTGCTCGCTCTCCAGGTTCACGTCGGCGAACGTCCGGATCTCCGGCGCCGCCTGGAGGTGAAGGTGCAGCAGCGAGCCCGCCACCGTGACAGGCCCGGTGAGGCCGTTCTCCTCCAGGGCCTCGTGCAGTCCGGCGCCGAGCCGGGCCGCCACGTCGTTGATCCGGTCGACCTCCGGCGCCGTGAGCAGGTCCAGCGACACGCGGCCGGCGGCCATGGTCATCGGGTTGCCGTTGAACGTGCCGGAATGCGAGACGAAGCCGGCCCGGTTGGGCGCGAAGCGCTCCATCACGTCGGCGCGGCCGGCGACGGCGCCGACGGGCAGTCCGCCGCCGATGATCTTGCCCAGCGTCGTCAGGTCCGGCCGAACGCCGAGCACCGACTGGTAGCCGTGCCAGGCCAGCCGCAGCGTGACCACCTCGTCGATGATCAGCAGCGCGCCGTAGCGGTCCGCGAGCCGGCGGGCGGCAGCGAAGAACGCGGGGTCGCCGGCGATCACGCCCTCGCCGAGCACCGGCTCGAAGATCAGCGCGGCGATCTGCTCGCCGCGCTCGGCCATGACCGCCTCCAGCGCGTCGACGCTGTTGTACGGGACCATGTGCACGAGGTCGCGCACGAAGTCCGGCGTGCCGGTCGAGGCGGGCCCGAAGGTCATCGGCACCTGCTCCCAGGAGCCGTGGTAGCCGCCGTCCGCCTTCACGATCTCAACGCGCCCGGTGTGCGCGCGGGCCACCCGCACGGCCTGCAGGACGGCTTCCGAGCCCGAGTTGGTGAAGCGCACGAGGTCGGCGGACTGGATCCGCTCGAGGATTCGCTCGGCCACCTCGGCCTGCAGCTCGCTGGGCGCGGGGAAGGCGGTGCCGAGTGGCGCCTGTGCCGTGAGCGCGGCCACGATCTCGGGGTGCGCGTGGCCGTGTACGAGCGAGGTGTAGTTGTTGAGCAGGTCGATGAAGCGGTTGCCGTCCGCGTCCCAGATCGTCGCGCCCTCTCCGCGCGCGATGGCGAGCGGGTACGGCGGGTGATAGGTGACCGAGCGCGTGTCCCCCGCCGGCATCGCCCGCTTCAGGCGCTCGGACAGCGCGCGCGAGCGCGTAGTGTCGATCCGGTAGTTCATGTCGTTTCCCTCCGTGTCGCGATGGCCGGCGCGAGCCCGCCGCCGGCGAACTGCTGCAGCGTGAAGATCTCGGCCTCGCCGAGATCTTCGATCGCCGCGTCGAGCTCCTCCCAGCTGTCGGCGCCCAGCCTGAGCAGCCCGCCGCCGATCGGCACGCAGCCGGCGGGCAGCTCGGCGGGCAGCGGACCGGTGACCCGCAGCGTGGCCAGGCAGGTGGTGGTCGGCGGCGCGAGCGCGGCGGCCGCCACCGGCGGGCTGGTGTAGGTGCCGGCCAGCTCGCGGCAGCGGGGTGCGCAGAAGCCGTCCTCGAGGCGGACCGCGAAGCGTCCGCACAGGTGGCAGCGCTCACTCATGTGCGCGCCTCGGCCGGGCCGTAGAGGCGTGCGGCGCGCGTGCCGGACACGTAGCCCTGCTCGACGTCGGCGGCCACGCGGGCGAGGTCACGTTGCGCCGGGTCGCCGTAGCCGGCGCCGCCCACCGTTACGTACTCGATGACGTCGCCCGCGTGCAGCTGGATGTCGCCCCACTTGCTGGGTGACATCCGGCCGAACAGCTCGACGGCCGTGCCCGCGCGCCCATCGGCGAGCCGGAACCCCAGGTGGTTCCACAGGCCGCCCTCGCGCGGCTCCGGCGGGCGCCCACCGAACATGCCGAACGGCGAGCTGCGGCAGCGCTCGGCCACCAGGCTCAGCCGCAGCGACGGGCAGAGGACCCGTATGACCATCGTCGTGCCCAGCCCGCCGCGGTCGCGGCCCGCGCCGTCGGAGTCGAGCGTCAGCGCGTGCGCCTCGAACCGGATCGGATAGGCCTGCTCGTTGGCCTCCATCGACGATTGACGGTCGTTGGACCAGGTGCCGAACACGGCGCTGTTGCCGTCGGCGCCGGGCCGCCCGCCCCAGCCGCCCTCGCGGTAGATGTAGAAGACGAAGTCGCGGCCGGCCGCCGGGTCGTGCCCGCCGCCGGTCAGGTTCAGGAACGAGCCGTGCGACGGCGCGATCACCCGCTCGGGAATCGCCTGGGCCAGCGCGCCCAGCACGCCCTCGCTGATGCGCGCCGAGGTCTCCACGTTGCCGCCCACCACCGGCGCCGGGTGGTCCGGGTTGACCACCGTGCCGGGCGGGGCGATCACCGTGATCGGCCGGTAGCAGCCGTGGTTGGTCGGGATGTCCGGCGAAGCGACCTCGAGGAACGGGCAATAGACGTTGGACGCGGTGACCGCGTAGGGCGCGTTGATCGGCCCGCGGGCCTGCTTGGCCGAGCCGGTGAAGTCGACGATCGCCTCGCTGCCGGCGATCGTCACGGTGACGGCGATCGGCATCGGCTCCAGCGAGTGCCCGTCGTCCTCCAGCCAGTTCACGAACTGATACACGCCGTCCGGGATCTGCTCGATCTCGTGGCGCATGCGTCGCTCGGAGTAGTCCTTGATCTCCTCCAGCGCCTCGACGAACGTCGCCCGGCCGTACCGGCGCACGAGCTCCAGCACGCCGCGCTCGCCGGTCTTCAGCGAGCCGAACATCGCCTGCATGTCACCGCGCGTGGACTCCTGGTCGCGCACGTTGGCCAGGATCAGCCGCCACGTGTCGGCCACGGGCTCGCCGCCGCGGTACATGAGCACCGGCGGGACGACGACGCCCTCCTGGTAGAGCTCGGTCGCCTCGCCGAAGAAGCTGCCGGGCACCGACCCACCGACGTCCACCTGGTGCGCGCGGTTCGCGCACACGGCGACCAGCTCGCCGTCCGCGAACACCGGGGCCATCATCGTGAAGTCCGGCAGGTGGCTGCCGCCGCGGTACGGGTCGTTGCTGAGGATCACGTCGCCCGGCCTGAGCGTCGTGACATCCAGCTCCTGCAGCGCCCACTCCACGGCGAACGGCATCGCCCCCAGGTGCAGTGGGTCGAACGCCGCCTGGGCCACCATCTCGCCCGCCGGGTCGAAGAC